>JAOUPX010000198.1 GCA_029879645.1 Nitrospinota bacterium | reverse complement strand
CGGCTTAAAAAATGGCCGTCACTGTGGCCCATCCTTTTGGCTTTACTGCTCTGTGTGCCGGCTATAGCCGCAACCGTATTCGCGGGATTTTTATTCTTCGAGAACATCCATCCGCAATGGCTGTTTCCCTACACGTTCTCCTGGGCTCTGCTGTTTGTCACCGGGAGTTGGATTCTGATTCGGTGGGGGCGAATAAAAGCAGGCGAGACATTAGTAGCCGCCTCATGGTCTCGTTCAAAAATCGCTGGAGCCTTCGTTATCGCACTCGCTCTCCAATGGAGCACGATGACGGCCCTCGACAACGCCGCCAAGCTGGAAGCGGCGGCTGACCAAACCATGGCTTTGAATCGGGCGCAGACCATTCTACCCTCTCCTCCTTCTACAGAGGAAGATGCTGCTGAAATTTATAATCAAGTTGAAGAGGAAATGGGAGAAGTCCCCGAATGGCTCTGGGATGCCGCAACTAATCCCGCTTTCGATCCCGAATCTGAAATGGCTCAAAGTTTATTACAGGATAACAAAACAACTATTTCCCTGATCAAAGAGGCCGTTCAGAAACCCAGGCTCTATCATCCTTTACTACTAACTTTTGACTTTGAAATTCCAAAGACAGCTCCCCCTAAAAATTCGGCGAGATTGTTGGCTCTGGAATCTAGAACCCATGTACGCAACGGTAACATAATTGCCGCATTAGATAATATTTACGGTATGAACCAAATTGCAGAGCATTTTAACCAAACACCTACTTTAGTCAATGTCCTCGTGGCTGGTGCCATCCATGTGGACGCAAAAAAGACGTTGGAAATCTTGATGGCCGAAAAACCCACCCAGTCCAAAATCAAACCCCCGCTTCCGTTAAAATCACATGACCACATACTTCAATCGTTTCGAACCGGGATAAAATATGAAAACCAGATGAATGTATTTGGAATAGGGAGTTTTTTAATCAAAGATATATCTGATAGTGACCTTTATCTGGATACTTTTGAAGATGAGGCTCATAAGAAATGGAAAATATTCATCATCAATAATTTCGCAGGACCTTTGTACCGTATTTTTCTTTTCCATGACGACAGGATTTCCCGCGAACACTATTGGAACGAATTTCATGATTTTATCAGCCAACCCTATTATAAGGTTAAGCCAGCTTTTAAGGAGTGGCAGGAGGATTTAAATGAAAGTCACGAATTTGGTTTTTTTATGTCCTTCAACTCTCCTGCAATAACCGGGTACTTTGAACGAGTAACACATTTACAGACGCAATTCCTTCTGGGCCGACTGGGACTGGCGTCTGCCGCGTACCATTCCGATCATGGGAAGTATCCCGCAACACTGGACGTGCTGGCCCCGAAATACATCACCGAAATCCCCATCGACCCGTTCAGCGGCGAACCTCTCAAAATGAAAACGATGGACAACGGGCTAATCCTGTACGGTGTCGGGCAAGACCTCAAAGACGACGGAGGCACGGCTTTTGACCGTGGAACAGAAGAAGGCGACATCGCCTTCTACCTCGGCTCCGCTTACAAGAAATACCGCCTCAACCCGGCCCTTGAAGCGATGAAAAACCGGGCAAAAGAATAACCTTCCTGTTATTTTCTCCTGCCATCCCTGCGCCCAGTGTTCAATTTTCCCGGAATGTTATAAACTGGGTCCATGCCGCCCCAACTCGTCACTGTCGCTTCGTTCAACATGCCGCACCAGGCCCATCTCGCCAAATCGCGCCTGGAAGCGGCGGAGATACCCGTCTTCATCCGCGACGAACACCTGATCAGCATCAATAATCTCTACTCGCCCGCGCTGGGCGGGGTGAAGGTCCAGGTACCGGCCACTCATTTGAAAGAGGCTCAGGAAATTCTGAATTCGGCGCCCGTGATAGAACTTTCGGACGAGGAAGCCTTGTCCGCCACTCTGCAGGAAGAGCCCGGTCCGCGTCCCGCCATTTCCATCGAATGCCCGCAGTGCGGCAGTGAAGGCTTCGCGGAGGAGTTGATCTATCCCGTCGAACGGTTTATCAACGGATTGCTTTTGGGTTTGCCGTACCTGTGGATCGGGCGCCCCCTGCACTGCCGCGCCTGCCGCCACACCTTTCGCGCGCAGTAAACACCTGCTTCATTAAGACATTTGAATAACGCCGACCGCACGTGGCCAATAATAATATTCCTCCCCTTACCAAGGGGAGAATACAGGTGGGGTTGTTTTCAGGTAAGGATGAAACCCTTAAAATCAAGGAAAGGGGCTCCATAACCTCCCCTCTTTCCCCTCCTTGGCAAGGAGGGGAAGAACTTGTCTTTAGCTCTATGGGTGATTAATGCAAAGGTCTTCTTCACCCCCCGGGCTTTTTGTCATACACTAACGCCATGGGAAGCCCATTCGTCACCATCGCCAGCTACCGTATGCCACACGACGCCGAAGTGGCCGCGTCTTTTCTGGAAGATCACGGCTTTTCCACACGAATTCGCGACGACAACACCAACCCCATGGGCGGCGGGTACGTGGAATTCCGCCTGCAGGTGCCGGCGGAGAACGCCGACGACGCGCTGGATATTCTGGATACGATGATGGATGAGGGGGTCGATCTGCTGGAAGATATCGGGGAGGACTACGAAACACCCGCCACCGGGGAAACGGAATCGTACTGGAAAGACGTGCCGGAGGGCACCCAACCGGTGGTCTGCCCGCGATGCCTCAGCCTCAACTCACACAAGGCCCTGCCCGGTCCCGTGCCCGGATGGCTGAACGCGCTACTGCTCGGACTCCCCGGCCTCTTCTTCCCCGCCAAACTTCAATGCCGGGGTTGCGGCGCGGTCTTCAATAAATAAGATAAGTTTAAGTCGTGTATTCGGCGTTGATGCGGACGTAGTCGTAGGAGAGGTCGCAGGTGTAGGTTTCGGCGCTGGCCTTGCCCATGTGCAGATCGATGGCGATCCCGATTTGTTTTTTCTTCATGATTTTC
>JAOUPX010000197.1 GCA_029879645.1 Nitrospinota bacterium | reverse complement strand
TCTTCAGCTCTGCGTGCTTCGCGTTCTTCCCTAACATGGGCGCTAGGGTCGATACCATTTTTCAGCAAAGCACGAAAGGCATCTCGCTTTATGCGGGCTTCAGTCAGTGGCACGAGGGGATAGGTTCCAAGGGAGAGCTGATTTTCTTTTCCACCGTATCGATATTTGAACCGCCACCACTTTCCTCCCGTTGGTGTGACCAGTAGGAAAAGCCCGCTCGAATCATAAAGCTTATAAGGCTTATCTGTTAGATTCCCTTTCATATCAAGGCCGGGGTTGGCATCTTCAATGATTTCAGTGGTTAAGGACATTTTGGGGGCATCTCACTTTCGCCGAATGGGAGGCTTCCCCATAGTTGCCCCCAAAGTGGTCGGATTTCACGAAATCATAGTACCCCTTGTTGGACCCCAAGGCAAGAAAAAAGCCCTATTTTATTAGGGCTTATGGACTTCATCGGATTTTATTGGATGTTGTTGGAATCTGAAATGGTAGCCCCAAGGGGAATCGAACCCCTGTTTCCGCCGTGAGAGGGCGGCGTCCTAACCGCTAGACGATGGGGCCTGGATTGCGGGATATTGAAAGTATCTGGTTCTTCGTGTTGGCCGGCATTATATCATTAAATTAAAACTTCCCATGTTAGGAAATCTTAAAATCCTCCAGTGGATTTCATGGGTGGCCCGCCGCTTTTCCTGTTTTTCTTCTTTTCCGTCCGGATACGGTCTTCTTCCTCAAGATCACGTTTGTTCAAGCTGTTTACCTGATAGACCATCAAAAGGTAAGCGGGCAGGGACATGGCAATCCAGGTCGCGAAAAATTTCCCGGCCGGGGAAATAGGGGCAGAGTCCGCCTCATCGCCGGTTCCGATGAACATCATGGATATCGCCCAGAGAACCAATCCAAAGAGGATTCCCAATAAAGAAGAGACAGCCACTTTGTGAAGCAGTTCGTTCTTATAGAGACCATTGAGGATGGGAAACTCGGTCACATAAGCACCCAGTAATCCCAGGGTGGCCATGATGAACATGGCTCCCATCAGAAAATCGTTGGTGATCGCCACCGTTCCTATCAAGAGATAGGTCGGAGCCCACAGGCCTAGAATGAACGGATTGCGGTAAATATTGACTGCCATTATATGAAGGTCCCTAAAAGAAAAAAATGGCTCGGGTACAGGGAGTCGAACCCCAACCTTCAGAGCCAGAATCTGACGTCCTACCATTAGACAATACCCGAGCACTGAATCCAATTTTATGGGGATTGCCGTCCGGATTCAACCAAAATTGACAAGTGTAGCCGGACATATTACAAATAGATTGGAATTTCCTGAAAACAGGCGGGAAAATAGCTCCAATCGCAACCTTTATCAAGAAGATCCCATTATGCGCGTGATTGCCGGCACCGCCAAAAGCACCCCTCTCGTTAGTCTCAAAGGGGCGAAGGTTCGCCCCACCCTCGACAGAGTGAAGGAATCCCTGTTCAATCAGATTGCCGCTGAGATTCAGGGTGCCCGGTTCCTGGACCTGTTCGCCGGATCCGGGGCTATCGGCATCGAGGCTCTCAGCCGGGGAGCGGAGGAGGTGGTTTTCGTGGAACTCAATCACCGGGCCCAGGCCGTTATTTACCAGAATCTGGTCAAATGCCGGTTTCTGGATTCCGAAAATGAACAGAAAAAGCTCAAAAACTGGATACTGTTGAAGTCCAACGCCCGGCATGCGTTGGACCTGCTGGCGGAGCGTCACCATCAATTCGATCTGGTATACGTCGACCCGCCCTACGCCGACAACCTGTATGAGGAAACGTTGACAGGGCTGGCGCGATCCGGCCTGCTTGTGGAGTCGGCGCAGGTGATCGCCGAACACCACCACAAAACGGTTCTTCAGGGAAATTATGATAGACTGATTCTTACAAAAAACAGGCAGATCGGAGATATCTGTTTGTCTTTTTATGGATTTTAAAACAATAATGTGTTTCGGCAGATCAAGCATGAAATATAAGAGAATCTATTAATGAACGTTTCGATTCCCAAAGATAAAAAAATCGTTATCGCCATGAGTGGCGGGGTGGACAGCTCCGTCGCCGCGGCCCTGCTCAAGGAGCAGGGGTACGACCTCATCGGTGTCTCTCTCCAGTTGTGGAACTACAGCTGGGATACCGACCACCGTTTCGGCACCTGCTGTTCGCTGGACGATCTGGCCGACGCCCGCCGCGTGGCGGAAAAGATTGGTATACCGTTTTACATTCTGAATCTTGAAAAGGAATTCCGCAAGGAAGTGGTCGACTATTTTGTCTCTGAATACATGAAGGCCCGGACGCCCATTCCCTGCACTGCCTGTAACAAGAAGCTCAAGTTCGACGAGTTGATGAACAAGGCGCAGATATATGGTTATGATTACGTCGCTACCGGGCATTACGCATCCATCGTTCAAGACGACCAGGGACGTTATAGCGTCAAGCGTGGAAAAGACCGGAATAAGGATCAGAGTTATTTCCTGTTCAATCTGTCACAGGAGCAGTTGGCACAAAGTTTATTCCCGCTGGGCGATATGGATAAGCCGGAAGTAAGGCGCCTTGCCGAATCCATCGGCCTCAACGTGGCCGGTAAATCGGAGTCGCATGAAATCTGTTTCATCCCCGACAACGATTACGCCGGGTTCATCGCAGGACAGGTAGATGGTGAGTCGTTTCAGCCGGGCAACATCGTAAACGCCCAGGGCGAAGTGCTGGGTACGCACAAAGGTTATCCGGCCTTCACCATCGGCCAGCGCAAGGGACTCAACCTTGGCGGCCTGCCGGAGCCCTATTATGTGACGGCCATCAGCTCGGCAAAAAATGAAATCACCGTCGGCCCCAAAAACGATCTGTTCCGGGAAGAGTTTACCGTTGGGGATGTCAGCTGGTACCTCGACCATTGTGAGCCGTTCGAAGCGGAGGTGCAGATTCGCTACCGTCATCAAGCGGTGGAATCGGTGGTGACACCG
>JAOUPX010000023.1 GCA_029879645.1 Nitrospinota bacterium | reverse complement strand
CACCGGATCGGACGTTTGCAGGCGCGCGAATTTCTCCATCATCTCCGGGTACTTCTGGCGGATCTCCTCCCCCAGAGTCGACAACGCCTCATCACCCGTCGAAAATACAAACTGACTGTTTTCGTCCTTACGTCGTTTCATCCCTAAATCCGGAAGTTGTTTAACAGCTATAACCGGAATTATATGTGGTTCCACAAACCTTTTAAAGGGGTTTATGGCCACTTTTCTATATAAATAAAAACAACGGATTCCTGGGTGGTTAAGGACGTTGGCAGGGTTTGTGGCAGACGGTTTTGTCGTCGACGCAGATGAGGTCGTCGGCAACGCGTTCGGCCTGATCGACGTTGTGCGTCACCAGCACGATAGTGTGGCGGTCTTTCAGGGACAGAATCAAATCTTCAATGGCCTTCGAGGATTTGGGATCGAGCGCGGAGGTGGGTTCGTCCATAAGCAGGATTTCGGGATCGACTGCCAGGGTGCGCGCCATGGCCAGCCGCTGTTGCTGGCCCTGCGACAGGGTATGTGCCGGATCACCCAAACGGTTCTTCACTTCGTCCCACAAAAACGCATCGCGCAGGGCCTGCTCGGATTTTTCGGAGAAATCCCTGCCAGTTCGGGAATCGTGAAATTTCAATCCAAAGATGACGTTCTCCTCAATCGATTTCGGAAACACACAGGGTTTCTGAAACACCATACCCACCCGCTTGCGCAGTTCATACACGTTGAGAGCCGGGTCATGGATATCGCGGCCCAGAACCCGCACGCTTCCCTCAACCTGAAAACCGGGTACGCGGTCGTTCATGCGGCACAAGGTTCTCAGTAAAGTGGATTTACCGCTTCCCGACGGACCCACCACCGCCGTCACCGCATTTTTGCGGACCGTGCAGGATGCGGTTTCGATCACCGCCTCACCGGAATAGCTGAGGCGTACCCGTTCCAGCTCAATGGCATACGAGTTTTGGGTCATCGTTCCGCCTCCATTTCCAAACCGGATCGAATCCAGAGAGTCGCCGTAATCAAAATAAACACGATGGCCAGGAGCACCAGCCCCGCGCCCCAGGCATTGGTGAGCGCTTCGGGATTGGCCGCTTCCTGCGCCAGCACCAGAATATGTGTTTGTAAGGTGGTCACCGGATCGGTCCACGACTGCGGCAGATCGACTCCGGAAAACGCGGTGGCCGTGAACATGATGGCCGCCGTCTCCCCCGCCGCCCGAGCCAGTCCCAACAGGGTTCCCGTCACGATGCCATGCAGGCTCTGCGGCAGAATAACGGCGCGCATCTGTTGTCCCGGCGAAAGCCCCAACGCCAGCCCCGCCTCGCGGTAATGTTTGGGAATCGTCTCCACCGCTTCGTGAATACTGACGTGGAGAGTCGGCAGAATCATCACCGCCAGAATCAAAACCCCGGTCACCCACGACACCCCGGCCTCCAGAAATACGCCGAAGAACAGATAGCCGATTAAACCGAAAATGATGGTGGGCACGGCATTGAGCGAATAGATCAGCAAACGAAATATTTTTTTGAGTTGCGGAGAGTGGAGGAACTCAGTTTGAAACAACACCGATCCCAAAGCGACGGGCAGACACACGAGAGCCGCCCCGGCCATTAAAATCAGAGTACCCAGCGTCTGGTAGAAAATCCCACCCTCCAGGCCGAAATTGCGCGACGCCTCAAACAGGAAGGACACGCTGAGCGCAGGCGCGCCTTTGGTGAATACCGTGATTAAAATGACCGCTAAAATCAGACCTCCGCCGGCCGTGAGGCCATAAAGAGCGAACATCGAAAGCCTTTCTTTCAGAAGACGCCGGTTCATCGCGCTTTCCTCAAAAGAACATTTCCGGCAAACGTGAGCGTCATCACCATCACGAACAGCACAAGGCCCAGAGCAATGAGCGCGCTCCATTGCACGTCAAAACCGAGCGCTTCCGCCGCTTCGCGTCCGATCTTGGAGGGAATGCTCTGACCGGGCGCAAACAGGTTGAACCAGGGTTGCGGGAGGCGGTCGATCCCGCCGATCACCAGCATGACCGCGATGGTCTCCCCCATGGCGCGGCCTATTCCGAGGAACACCGCTCCGGCCAGACCGGGTAACGCCTGCGGCACCACCACCTTCGTCACGGTTTCCATGCGAGTCAGCCCCAGGCTCAACGCCGTGTCGCGGAGTTCGCCGGGCACCGAACTCAGGGCATCTTCGGAAAGCGTCATGATGGTCGGCAGAATCATAACTGCCAGTAAAAGTCCGGCAGTAAACAGCGTGTTGCCGTCGATGAGCCCGAACACGTCGCGCACCCAAATCGTTAAAAGAGAAATGCCCATCAATCCATAGATGATGCCGGGCACCCCCGCCAGTAATTCCATGGCCGCTTTGACCATCAACCGCGCCCGCCCAGAAAGAAACTCCGAGGTGAGTATGGCGCTCGCCAGGGCAAACGGCAAGACCATCACCACCGCCAGACCGGTAACCGCCAGCGACCCGAAGATCATCGGCAGGGCTCCATAGTTTTCGCCCGCGAACCAATCCACTCCCCAGAGAAAGGATATCCCTTCCGCTTTAAAAACAGGAACGCTCTCGATCACCAGACTGGCGAACAGGATCACAATCGTTCCGGCGGCCATGACACCGGCCAGACCGGTCCACCAGAATACCGGTCCTTTTTCGTGAAACATGGAATGCTGAATCATTTGGAATGGGAACCCGCCACCCTGGAAACGGCGTGTGGAGAGTGAATGGGGATATAGCCGCTCTCGGCCACCAATCGCTGACCTTCTTCACTCAGCAGGTAATCGATGAATAGTTTGACGGCTCCTGCCGGTTGACCTGCGGTGATCAAATTCAGGTTGCGGGCGATGGGGAAACGTCCGTTGCGCACGTTGTCCAGAGTCGGCTGAATCACCTGACCGCCTTCGTGGATGCCGATGCCTGCAACATCCTCATTCATCCAGGCGATGGACAACATGCCGATGGCCGAATCGCTTTGTGCGATCTTGGCCTGCTCTTCATTATTCGATCCCGTAACCAGCCTCGCCCCCGGCGCGCGTGCTTTGGAGTTTCCGAACAGGTAGTGCATGAACACATGGCGGGTACCGCGGTGGGTTTCTTTATCAATCACAACGATGGGCCGGTCGGGACCCCCAACTTGCTTCCAATTGGTAATTTTGCCGAGATAAATATAGCCGATCTGTCGTTTGGAAAGCGTGCGCACCCCGGCGTGAAAGATTTCCGAGGACACCACACACGCCACCGCATCGCGCCCGATAACGGTCGTATGAAGGGAAGCGTAACGCTGATTTTCATTGGGCGTTATTTCTCGGGAAGCGAGACCGATATCAAACCGCCCCGTGCCCGCTCCGTGGATGCCCACCCCGGAACCGCCGGCATTGACAGTAATTTTAATCGATGGGTGGCGAGACTGAAACCGCTCCGCCGCACGAGACACGATGGGTAATACCGTGGTCGACCCGGCGATCCGAATCACTGTTGAACCCTGTGCGAATACCTGAACCCAACCTGACAACCCCGGTAGCACCCAAGCTCCGGTTCCAAAAAGAACCAGGAGCATCCCCAGAATTATCTTTCCTGAATTTTGTCGTGACATTGAAATCATCCCCAAATAAAGCCTTTCCCAGAACATATTGACCTATATAGATATATAAATGCAACTGGTATATGTCGGGCGAATGGGGTTGACCTTACGAAATACGGAGAGAAAATATCCAGACAACAATGGGCTGTCAGTTTTGCGGAGAAGTGCTGTCCTTCGAATGGGGAAACATGGATTGCTGGTGAATGATTTTCTTGAGGGACCCGACGGCGGGAAGAAATTCGCGCTCCGCCGCCCGGCGGAACCACTTCAAGGCCTCATCGATATTTTTTTCCACTCCCAGGCCTTTTTTATAGAGATTGGCCAGATGGTACTGGGCGACTTCTTTCCCCTGCTCGGCGGCTTTTCTATACCATTCTGCGGCGTCGGCAAAGCACTGGGGAACCACTTTACCTTCTTCATAAGATATCCCGAGAAACAACTGGGCATCGGCGTATCCCTGCGCCGCTGACTTACGAATCCATTCCAGTCCCCGGTCGCGATCCTGCTGGGTACCCAATCCATAAAACAACAGGCGTCCAATATTATACTGGGCGCCTTCGTGTCCCTGCTCGGCGGCCTTTCCGTACCAGTGGAGGCTGGCTTCCAGGTTGGGGGTAACTCCCTGATCCGATTCATAAATCATTCCCACCTGGTTCTGTGCATCCGGCGCTCCGGAGATGGCCAGCTTGAGAAACCAATCGAGGTTTTCCTCCGGGGATTTTAAGGGCTTCATACCAGGCCGTTCCGCAGAGTTCCTGGCCGCCAGAGAAGATTTTTGACCCGAGGCGCGACGGTACCATTTCGCGGCCTGGTCGAAATCTCGCGGCACCCCCTTTCCGACAAAATACATCATACCGAGATTGTCCTGTGCCTGCTCCGATCCCTGCTCCGCCGCCTTGCGAAACCACTGAAACGCTTTTTCATAATCCTGCTCGCACCCCTCACCGTTTTCATACATTTTGCCCAGTTGGTTCTGCGCGAAGACATTTCCCTGGCTGGCGGATTTTTCAATCCATTCCAATGCCTTGACTTTGTCGGGAGATCCCAAATCACCCTGACGATACATTTTACCGAGAGCAAATTGTGCGAAATCGTGTCCCTGCTCAGCGGCTTTCCGAAACCAGTCTCGAGCTTTGGAGCGGTTTTGTTCCACTCCGTGACCGTTGTAATACATGCGGCCCATATTGTATTGGCCGTATTCATTCCCTGACCGGGCGGACCGCTCATACCAATACCGAGATTTCTCAAAATCCTGTCCCACACCCTTACCGTGATAAAACATCCGGGCCAGATGATACTGGCCAAACCCATCGCCCTGCTCCGCCGCCTGGCGGTACCAATGGACCGCCTGAGCCTCGTCCTTATCCGTTCCCAAGCCGTTTTCACATAAAATTCCGAGAAAGATGGCGGCCTGATCAACGTTCTGGCTCATGGCTCTTTCAAACCAGGCAAACGCCGAGGGATAATGACGCCGTGAACCTTCGCCCAAAAAATACATGACCGCCAAATTGTATTGCGCTTCGGGATGATTCTGCTCGGCCGCTTTTCGAAACCAGAGTCCGGCCATTTCGGAATCCTGCGGAACCCCTTTGCCGAAATCGTAGAGGGTGCCCATTAAATTTTGCGCCTCCGGGTGATTCTGGTCCGCGGCTTTTTCCAGCCACTGGGCGGCTTCTTCAAAATCACCGATCTGCAAATAATGCAAACCTTTTTCCAACAGTTCTTCTGGAGTGGAAGCTACTTCGGCTCCGGTTTTTTCAAGAAACTTCTGGGCTTCCTCGTGGCCCTGCTCGCCCGCTTTGCACAACCAGTAGAGCCCCTTACCGGGGCTGACATCTACTCCTTCTCCAGAGTAGAACAGCGTTCCCAGTTTATATTGCGCCAAATCCAACCCATCTTCCGCCGCCCGGGTGAACCAATAGATCGCCTGATCCTGATCCTTCGTGACGCCTATTCCCCGTTCATACAAATCTCCGAGGTTGTACTTGGCCTCCTCATTACCCTGTTCCGCGGATTGCCGATAGCATTTCAAGGCCCGTTCGATATCCTGAGATACCCCTTCTCCCTTTTCATACATGACACCGAGTTGATTCAATGCCGGAGCGTGGTTGCACTCGGCCACTTTCCGGAACCAGCGAAATGCTTCCTTTAAGTTTTTTTCCACTCCATTCCCCAGGTAGTACATGCGCCCAAGATTATATTGTGCCTCCAGATTGCCCTGACGCGCGGCCCGGGTATACCATTCCAGGCTCTTCTCCATATCCCGCTCAACGCCCAGACCCTGTTCGTACAAAATTCCCAGAAACCCCTGGCTGTTGGCGAATCCCTGATTGGCCGACTTCAGGAACCATCGGTGCGCTTCTTCGTAATCCCGGTCCACCCCGATGGCCTTGAAAAACATGACACCGACATTGTATTGAGCCTGTGGTTCTCCCCTCTCCGCTTCCCGTATCCAGAAGGCCACGTTCCGGCGCTCAATGGATGGCAGTTGACCGCTGGCCGGGCGCACCACCACATCCAGGTTCTGGCCGCCGTCGCTTTTATGCAGGAAGTCCAGTCCCCGGTGAGACAGGGCCAGGGAGCGACGTGCCGCACCGGGAAGTCTCGGCGGAACAATGGTCGGAAGGTGGCGGTTGGATTTGGATTGTTTAGGCATACGTTTCTCTAAAGCTCGGCGCAGTCCATGGCCAGGTTTTTTACTCGAGTACGCAGGTTCCGAATTTTTTCTTCGACATCCTTCACCATGGCAGAGAGAACATCCTCTCCCTGCTTTTCACTTTTCTCGACAAAATCCTTGAGACGAAACATTTCCGAAAGTTTGAGTTGCTCCAATTCGGTGTGAATCTGATTGAAGCGGTGACGCACCTGGCCTATCTGCTTCAGCAGGCGGGACAACCGTTTACCGGGTGTCAGCTTTTCCCAGTCGCTGTTGATTTCCCAGTCGTTCAGAATAGCCTGAACCTGTTCCATATCTCCCGATTCATAAGCCTGATTGAGCCTTGCCATCAGTGCATGCCGCCGCTCCCGCTCTTCCGGATCGGTAGTGAGGTCCGGATGGATTTTTTTAGCGGCATCGCGGAACATTTTTTTTAATTCCTCGCTGGGTTCAGGCAACTCCGTATCGGGTAATTCCTGATGCACTTCCCAGTTGTGAGTGGATTGTTCTGCCTTTTCCCGCGCGGCTTCCGCCTGCGAATGAAAATCCTTGGATTCCGGATGGATGCGTGTCGCCATATCAAGCACCGAGGCTTTCAGACGGTCCAACTCAGCATACTTTCCGCCCACGATTTGCTGGTAACGGGTTTCAAACAGGTGCAACGCCCGCCGGGCAGTGGACAGGTCCAGCTCCTTTTCCGCCAGTTCCTGCTCCATCTCTTCCAGTTCGAGTTTTTTGCGATCGATTTCTTCCTGATTGGGTCCATCGGACCGGGCAATAGACTTCATAAAAGGCTGTAAATGAAAATGGAGTGTCCAGTGAGGTCCACCCCGGACATTTAAGTGTTTTTAGTGAAATAGGATTATACTTTTATTATCAAGCCAGTTGATCGCTTAGGCAAGACTTTTGCAAGGAATACCTGATTTCCCGATTAATTCGGCTATAATATTGGCCCGTGTGAGACTGCGGTTTGCCACAAGCATGATCAAAAGCATAACTTTGCCAATTTCAAGGACTTACGATTGAGCCAACAGCAACCTCTTTTTACCGAAGAGTCACCTTTTTTAAAAGAGGACAGCCGAAGCCAGCGCTGGGCTATCCCGTATCATTACGAGTGCCTCAATGGCCGGGTAGACACTCTGCTGGCCAGTCATACCGGCGACCTCCGCGATTGCCGGGTTCTGGACCTGGCCTCGCATATGGGTACCTTCGCTTATGCCGCTCTGCAACTCGGTGCCCGCCATGTTTACGGTGTGGATACCGAAGAGTCCATGGTCCGCAAGGGGGTGGATTTGTTCCAACGAATGCAGGTTCCCAATGATTCTTACCGGTTTGAAGTGAAAGATGCTTTTGAGTTTTTAGAAGCTTGCGAACCGGATAGCTTCGATACCGTATTCTGTTTCGGTCTCCTGTATTACGTAGTGGAGCCCCTGCGTCTTCTGAAATTGATGGCGCGAGTGGCCCGACGATGTATTCTCCTCGATACCTTTACCGCCCGCTATGCCGCCCTGCAAGGCAAGGACGCTCTCCAGTATTATCCCAATATCAGCGATGAAGCACTGAACCTTCCGATCCTGCTGACTTCATTGACGCAATCTGAGAAAAAAGATTATCGGCTTCCCAACGCCTTTCCTTATAAAGGCAAGGAACTCTCCCTGACCACCTTCCCGAGCCGCGCTCTGCTGGAAATCTGGTTTCAGGTTCTAGGCTTGGAGTACAAAATTCTGGGATGGGACAAATATGTCCTGAAACCCTGTGACTGGAGAGACCTGTGGACCCCCGAACAAAAAAAAGCCTCCCACTGGGCGGATGTCTATGCCAGTGAAGTACGCGTTTCGTATTGTTTACGTCCCCCCTCCGGCAGTCGATTAGAATAAACTTTTTTTTTGCCCACAAAAAAAACTGCATACATCATATCAATAAGTTACCGACCAACGCTATCATATTTACAATTACATTCCAAAATAATGTTTGCCAAGCGTTCTCTCCTTACTTATCCTAATGGAATCGTTCAATAAAAACGGGAAACAGAATATTGTTTGGATACAAGTCACCCTGCACCGGACCACAGAGTCCTCAAAGATTCAAACTTCCGGATGTTTCCCCCGTCCAAGGAAAACAGGTTATGAAGCGTCGAAATGCCCGTGTCAGCATCGTTATATTCTGCATTCTTTTATTCAGCAATAATCTTTTCGCCGCCCCCAGGCCAAGTGCAGAATTATTTCATGATCTGCAGGAATATACCCACTATCTTGAAGGCTCCACGGGCCTGTATAACGAATTAACCGAAATTTTCACTCAGGCTTCTTCCATCGACGACCTTAGCCAGGCAGTATTGATGGAGTCCATTAATGAAACCGACGCTCTGGAAAGAAAACGTAAACTGGGAATCCTCATTGAAGAAAAATTCAAATCAGCCAGCGGAAAGCTGGGCGCTCTCTACCAGCCCAACTTTAAAACACAGAGGTTCAACGGACAGGTGGATGAATTCAACAACTATCTGGAAGAATACAGCCAGACGATCCGGCAATCGATTGACGATTCCTACAATCTCTTTGAGGCCAGCCTGACCCGGGATTTATCGGTGGTGAATCAATTCGATTTGCGGTCCCGCCGAACCATCATTCGGGCCCTGGAAGGTGAAAACGCCCTGCTAAAACTTCGGATGGCACAACTGGAACAAAACAACCCATCGTATCATTTATTCAAATCCATCGTTCATTCCAACCAGAGTCTGGTTTATCTCATCAAGGCGCGGATCGCCGAGATAGAAGTTCCCGAAGTAACAGGTGTTTCCAACTACGTTCCGGAAGACGGCGCATCGTTCGTCAAAATTGCCAGCATGGAACTGGACTCCTCCAAAAAGGCTGTAGAACAGGGCGCCGATACTTTAAATAGCTGGGCGGAAACCAACAAGTTCAAATTTAATATTTCTCAGGACTTCAAGAAAATTTTTCAGTCCCTGATCCTGTCGTTCGATAACAGTTTCAAGGTGGAACTTCAAATCAACAATGCCTTCCAGACCTTGCTGAACGAATACCCCGGTGATGAAAGCTTTGAAACCGTCAACGTCCAGATCGATACCCTCATTGACAAGCGAATGAACCTGCAGTCAGACAGGATTCAATTGGTGGCGCAGATTTCTAACCTGGGAAAAACAATGAGTTCCTCAAAGCGGTAACTCCATACCCAACGAAAATATTTATTTCGGCTTGAAAATCCAGTCCGCTTCCACGGCGATCTTGTCGTGGAGGTAAACCAGCACCCACCGCTTGCCGGCTTCCCGGGTGAGCGTCAGCGCCACATCCCTGAATAAAATTCCCGGATGCCCCTTTTTGAAGGCCTTGTAAATGAGGGCTGAATACTTCACTGCTGTACCCAGCTTGTATTTTCTTGCCAGGTCTACCAGCTGGTTTTCCAACGCCCAATCCGTAGCGTCCTTCACTTTAAGAAGGTGGGACAAACGTAGTCGAAGCATTTTATGGATCACCGGTTTGGTTTTCAAATTCACAATATCCTCCGCGAGCCGCGAAAAACCGATTAAAAGATCATATAGCCTGGCTTCATACAACGGTTGATCCGCCTGCGGATGATGGATGCCCGCGATATCCTTCACCAGTAAATTGTAGCGCTGACGCGCTGCCGGCCAGCGCATCACCCCCAGATGAAATAATATGGCTTTGCGTGAAGCGTCCACCCGTTCCTTCACATCCGGCCTCAATCCCTCCTCTTTAAATTCCTTCTGATCCGGCAGGGTATCCATTTCCTCCAACAGTTCTTCCGGGGAAATATCCTCTCCCGGCTCCCGGTCGCTGTACACCCGGATGGCGGTCTCACCCACCAGCAGAGTCCATCGAATGAGAAAAATTTTAAACACGATGTCATATAAAAAATACACCGTCATTTTCAGCGACCAGAAAACCAGATCCAGTGAGCGGAAGGCCGTATATATCCATTTAACGATGGGAACCATTTTGAGGCGGCGCACGGTCTTTACGGTGGGTGTTTGTTCCCACTGCGTTTTTCGCGCCCAGGCTTCCGACAGCCAGACCAGATGACGCAGGCGAAAACGGGTCCATTCGCGTATGCCCTTCAACCGGGTCAACTGCACGATATGCGTTTTCATTTCGAGAAAAGCATCGAGGACTTTATCAATGCGGGCTTCGGCAAGTGGCTGGGAGGACTGAGGATAATAGACCTCGGCGATGTCGTGCACCAGGCTGCGCGTGCTTTCTATCAGGGACAAATCCGCTTCGCCCAGGACCCACCGGGCACGCAAACTCTGACAGCGCCCGATCACCATCTGCAAAGCCTCCCGCTCTTTGGGATCAGATGCAGTGGACTCGCGTTGCTGCAGAACACGCAAGCGAGAGATATTCAGCCATCGCACCTGCAGAATGCCATAGCCTTTGACGGTCAATACCGCCAACAGGCCAACCAACAACACTCCGATGCCAAAGGCTATCCAATATAAATTAAATTCCATTTATGTGATGCACCCTTAACCAATCCGTTGGAACACGCGGAGGGGTTGTTCTGGCGGAAACCCAATAATGGTGTTATTATTTTTGATAGTCTATTTGACAATCCGGATGCCCCACCAGGCGACTCTCTTTCCGGAAAACCATATACATTAAGGCCTCCCGTGCCCCCTATCCGAATTCTCTTTTCCTTCTGCCTACTCAGCGTACTGGTTCTGATTTTACCGCAATGCTCGGATAAAAGCAGTGAGGATTACTACCGGGAAGGGCTGTCCAAAGTGGAGGAGCAGGACTACGAAGGAGCGGAACGCGCGTTCCAGAATGCCATCGACAAAAACCCAAAAAATCCGAAAGGCTATTACGGACTGGGCGGCATCCATAATTTCCGCAAGAAGTATGACCTTGCGGAAAAAGTTTTCTTAAAGACACTTCAATTAGACCCCACCTTCGTGGATGCCCATTACAGCCTGGGATACACTTACGAGCAGATGGGCCAAAAGGAAAAAGCGGAGAAAGAATTCACAACCTACCGCCGACTGAAAAAGAAAATGGATCAATACATGAAAGAGGAGAAAGAATCGCAGTGAGAGTTGCGGGAATCCTGCTGTTGACGGTTCTTTTCGTTTTCGGCTGTACGACGCCCCCAGAACCACAAACACGCGCCCACAAAAGAACCCGGCCTGGAACCCTGTTTCCCGAAGCCACACATGAACCTGGGAAAACCCTTCCCGCTTCTCCTCCCGAACCGGTTCCGCAACAACCCCCACCCAGCCCCCCGGTTCGTTACAGCCGACCGGCTGTCAAATCTCCCTCTCCCCCAAGAACCCCAAGAACGTTTGCTCTTCCTGAAGTGATTCATCATAAGGATCAATCAGTGATGGTTCGTGTTCCTGCCGGGGTTTACTGGGTTCCGTCAGATAACGTTTCGGCTCTGGTGGTAGGGCAAAACAACCGGCTTGCCCGTAAAAGTCTCCGCGAATTTTTTATCGACCGGACGGAAATTACGGTTTTTCAATTCAAACAATTCCAGCCGGACTATGTCGAATTGATTTATACCGATGGCATGGAATGCCCACAATGTCCGGCCATGGGGATCACCTGGACCCAGGCGCAACAATATTGCCAGTGGGCAGGGAAACGCCTGCCCACGGAAACGGAATGGGAAGCTGCCGCCCGCGGCTCCACGGAAAATAAATTCCCCTGGGGCAATCAACCTCTGGAGAGGTCCGGAAACCTTCAGGGCGGCGGGGATGGTTTTGTCAATGCCGCACCCTCTGGTTCGTTTCCCCATGGAGCCAGCCCCCTCGGGGCTTTGGACATGATCGGTAACGTGTGGGAATGGGTCAGCACCACGGTGGCGCTTTCGCCGCTGACTGAATCGCAGGCGGAACCGGCGGGAAACTCTCGCTATCTGGTGAAGGGAGGGAGCTGGCGGAGCCCGCCGCACATGGCCACCATCTCCTATCGTAATCTGGTGAACTTCAATTTGAGCAATCCCACCTTCGGTTTTCGGTGCGCCAAATCGGCGCTGACCGAAAGCAACGCCCCAATAAAAAATCCGCTTCAGAACGAAAGCGGATTTTAAAATAATCATTTTATAAGAAAAGGCCAGATCCTTACTTTGGCAGGGTAAATAAGGATCTGGCCCTTAAGCCACGATGCTCCGGACGATTCGGAGGGTTAAATCATGAACACCCGGATGTTGCACCGCAGGACAAACATTTCAGGCAGGTGCCGTTTCGAACCAGAGTGAGTTGTCCGCACTCGCCGCACGGGTCACCCTCATACCCTTTTAATTTGGCCAGCGCGGATCCGTTTTTCAAACCTCGTTGGTTTAAAACCAGTGTCCCCATGGCCGTCGACGTTACATTACCACCATTAGAGGTTCCATTACCGTTACCGGCAACCGGGCGCGAATCCGCTTCTGAAGTTTGAGGAGGGGCGTCCGTGGGCGGAGTATCCTCGTCAATCCCCAGATCCAAGTCGATAATCGTGCCTTCGCCTGCTTCCTCATCATCTTCCGATGACACTTCTTCATTTTTCTGAAGCGCGTCGGAACGCAAATCGTCAGGAGTTACCTGGGCCAGATCGTTCCGGCCCAGGTAATTGATGGCAAGCTCCCGGAAAATATAATCAATAGTCGAAGTAGACATGGAAATTCGGTCATTGCCGATAACGATGCCGTTGGGCTCGAACCGGGTAAAGACGAAGGCGTCGACAAATTCCTCAAGGGGAACGCCGTGTTGCAGACCGAGGGAAATGGAAATGGCGAAGCAGTTCATCAGGCTTCTGTAAGCGGCGCCTTCCTTGTGCATGTCGATAAAAATTTCACCCAACGTTCCGTCCTTGTATTCTCCGGTGCGCAGATACACTTTGTGACCGCCGACCACGGCTTTCTGAGTGTAACCCTTCCGGCGATGCGGAAGGGTATGGCGTTTCTTGATCACCTGTACCATCTGCTCGGCCACTTTCAGAGGCGTTCGCTCCTCTTCATCCTCAAGCTCGGACAGCTTGAAGTCGTCTGCCGCCACGCTGTTGAGCGGCTGGCTGAGCTTGGAACCGTCCCGATACACTGCGGTTCCCTTGAGCATCAGTTTCCAGGACATCATGTGAGCCGTTTCCACTTCCTTGACGGTGGATGAGTTCGGCATGTTGATGGTCTTGGAAATCGCCCCGGAGATAAACGGTTGAGCCGCCGCCATTTTATGGATGTGTGCTTCATGGCGGATAAAGCGCTTGCCGTACTTGCCGCATTTATTGGCGCAGTCGAAAACGGAATAATGCTCTTCCTTGAGATGAGGCGCCCCTTCGATGGTCATGGTGCCGCACACGGCATCATTGGCCTTGCAGATATCTTCATCGGTGAAACCCAGGTGCTTCAACAGATTGAAGCTGAAATCATTCAACATTTCATCGGAAATGCCGAGCATTTCCCGACAAAATGCTTCACCCAGAACGTGTTTGTTGAAAGCAAAGGTGATGTCGAACGCTTTCGGCAATTCCTTTTCCACCTGAGCCAG
The DNA here is from genome assembly GCA_029879645.1 of Nitrospinota bacterium. Lineage (GTDB taxonomy): Bacteria > Nitrospinota > Nitrospinia > Nitrospinales > Nitrospinaceae > SZUA-226. The sequence goes on along the minus strand of JAOUPX010000023.1, from coordinate 18,821 downwards.
AATTTCGTCCGTGAAGCCCTTGGCCTTCAGCGATTTGTGGTTGATGATCGGCGAGGCAACCAGACTGCCTGAACCCACACAGTAACTGACGATATCGTGAATCTCCGGTTCCGCGTAACCCAGTCTCTTAAGCGCCATGGGCACCGACTGATTGATTATCTTGAAGTACCCGCCGCCCGCCAGTTTTTTATACTTGACCAGGGCAAAGTCGGGTTCGATACCGGTGGTGTCGCAATCCATCAGCAAACCGATGGTGCCGGTTGGAGCGATGCAAGTGGTCTGCGCGTTGCGATAACCGTAGCGCACGCCCAATTCCAGCGCATGATCCCACGATTCAACTGCCGCCGTCCGCAGGTATTCGGGACAATACGCAGCATTGATGCCCTGCGGGAAAATGGTGAGGCCTTCGTACTCATACGAATCACAATTGTAGGCCGCACGGCGGTGATTGCGGATCACCCGCAACATGTGCTTCTTATTCGCTTCATAATGTTTAAACGGCCCAAGTTCCGCGGCCATTTCAGCGGACATGGCGTAGGAGGTGCCGGTCATCAACGCGGTAATGGCACCGGTAATCGCCAACGCTTCTTTCGAATCGTAGGCAATACCCTGAACCATCAACAGGGTTCCGAGATTGGCATAGCCGAGACCCAGGGTGCGGTACTCAAAACTTTTCTGGGCGATGGACTTATTCGGAAACTGCGCCATGGCTACTGAGATTTCGAGAGTCAGGGTCCACAACCGGCAGGCATCGATAAACCGCGCCACCTCGAATTGCCCGCTCTCTTCATCATAAAATTTGATCAGGTTGATGGAGGCCAGGTTACACGCCGTATCATCCAGAAACATGTATTCCGAACAGGGATTCGATGCATTGATGCGTCCGCCTTCCGGACAGGTATGCCACTCGTTGACCGTGGTGTCGAACTGCACACCGGGATCGGCGGAGGACCAGGAAGATTCGTTGACCTTCTCCCACAAGTCGCGGGCCTTTACGGTTTTCACCGCCTTACCGCTGGTGCGGGACGTAAGGTTCCAGTCCCCGTCGTTTTCGACCGCTTTCAGAAAATCGTTGGTCAGGCGCACCGAGTTGTTGGAATTCTGCCCCGAAACGGTTTGGTAGGCCTCCGATGTCCAGTTGGTGTCGTATTCCTCGAACACGATATCGCGCACACCCTGTTCTCCCAGCTGGATAATGCGGTACAGGTAGTTTTCAGGAATGAAATCGCGCACCGCTTCGCGTACGGCTTTGCGCAGTTTCTTGTTGGAGTGAATATTAAATCGGTTCTCTTCGTCGTCCCAGTCCCAGCAAGACTGTAAAACGTTCTTAAGATGCTTGCGGCACAATTTGCTTCCCACGGCCAGGGCGGCGACTTTGCGCTCTTCTTTCACTTTCCATTCGATGAATTCTTCGATGTCGGGATGGTCGATATCGAGAGTGACCATCTTGGCGGCGCGGCGTGTGGTGCCTCCGGATTTGATGGCGCCCGCCGCGCGGTCACCGATCTTCAGAAAACTCATCAGGCCGGACGACTGGCCGCCGCCGGAAAGAGACTCTCCCGATCCACGCAGTTTCGAAAAGTTGGTGCCGGTACCGGATCCGTATTTGAACAGACGCGCTTCCTGGTTCCACAGGTCCATGATGCCGCCTTCGTTCACCAAGTCATCATTCACTGAAAGAATGAAGCAGGCATGTGGCTGCGGACGCTCGTAAGCGGATTTGGATTTTTCGGGAAGCCCGGTTTCCGGATTAGTGAAGTAGTGGCCCTGCGCCGGTCCTTCAATGCCGTAAGCCCAGTTCAACCCTGTGTTGAACCATTGCGGGGAATTGGGGGCGGCATACTGGCGGGCCAGCATGTAACGCATATCGTCATAATATGAACGGGCGGCTTCTTCGTTGCTGAAGCATCCCTCTTTCCAGCCCCAATACGTCCAGCACCCTGCCAGACGGCGAAACACCTGACGCGAATCGGTTTCGCGTCCGTATCGCTCCTCTTCAGGCAATTGCGAAAGCGCTTCCAGATCCGGCTCGGAGGGACACAGCCATTCGGGAATATCATGCTCATAGCGCTTTTTGGTGCGGGCCGGCACCCCGGCTTTGCGGAAATATTTCTGGGCCATGATATCCACCGCCACCTGGGACCACGTACTGGGCACACCAACCTTATCAATCTCGGAAACCACCGAACCATCGGCATTGATGATTTTCGAAATCCGTTCTACAAATGTCAGGCCGCTGTATGCGTCGTCCAAACCCTGGGTGAATGTGCGGTGAATGTGCATGATTCTCTCCAAAAACTTACATTAAAATTTTCACTCCCCGATCCATCTTGAATCGAGAAATATTTTTTATCTATTTAAGTGACAACTCACTTTAAATTTCAAATTACAAACCTCTCCTTACTATAAATGTAGGGATAGCCAATAAAATTACCAATCACTACATCTAGTAGCTGGCAGTCCACAATAGCACCATATATAGGGTTGTCAACCGGTTTCTCTCTAAATTATTTTTCAATTTTTCAATCCGTTTGGTTATAAGGAGTTACAAAACAACCCCTTTTAAATCTGATAGATAGGAAAAATAAGATATCCCGCGGGAGGGGCGCAATTCACAGGAAAAATGAGGCCGTAAAAGGGTGTCAATCATTTTTGGCCCATAAAACAGGGTTGATAGGCCTGCTTGCCCTTTAATCCCCCAAAAGATTGGGAGAATACACCTGTGCCCCTTTTAAAACCCCTAAAACAAGCCTTGGAAGCCTGTGGACAAATTTGGCGGGAAAATAAACGTTTGGTTATCAGAAACTTGGAAAAGGAAAGAAATTCTCAGGATTTGTAGGAATTTTACTGCTCTAACAGCTCAATATTGACCTGACCGATGAATTCCATCAGCTTCAAAGCGCCCTCATAATTTCCCTCTGAAAGCTTGATGTGGGTGGCATCGACGTGGTGCTGCCCCAGGGTGGGGTCCAAAGCACGCCATTCGCCAACCCAGACTTCGGGCCAGGCGTGATAAAGAAATCCTTTAAATTCGCGCGAGTACACCAAGCCATTGACAACCTTGGTAGGTATTCCCGCAGCCCGGGCCAGCGCGGTGAACAGATTGGTGTGGGACTGGCATTCGCCGCGCCGGTCATGCAGGGCATCCAGTGCAGTGAATGAATCCACAAGTACCTTATCGAGGTTGTCATGGACCCAGGTACTGATGACCTTGGCCGCCTGCCAGGCATCTGTTTCGCCTTCCACCAGGTCCTTCGCCAGAGTACGAATTAAAGGATGCTGAACCTGGATCTCAGGGGCATCTTGCAGATATTCTTCATACCCCTTGGTGGAAATCGGCAGAGACATCCTCTTGATCGGCGCCTTGGATTCCCGTTGAATCAACAGGGTGGTGGTATAGGACTCCTCGCCATTTTTCTCGGTTTTAAGGACCTTTTGCCGGTGGTCCTGCGGGATGGATTCGGGTCCATGCACATTGATCAGTTTCAGCTTCAGCCTTCCCTGATCGTCCGGCGAGGCGATGGGTTTCTTGATAGTGACCAGGCTGAGGGTAATAAAACTGCTGACCGACATCGGCTTGTCTCCCAGCCGGGTCGCCACCTCTTTTGTTTCCTTGACCGACTCGAATCCATTGAGCGAAAGTTCACGATACACATCGCCCTCTGCATTGGCCCACAGGGTGGTGGTCATTCCAACAAACTTTTGCTGAACCACGTAGGTGTCTACGTTTTTCCCGTCAAACTTGATCGTCTCTTTTCTCAAAATCTCATAGGTCATGGGCATGACCATCCGAAACGCCTCAATGAACAGGTTGAACTTGCCCTTCTTGCCGACTTCAAATCCTTCTTTCATGATATTGAGCCAGACGGTTGAGGAGGGATAGGTGTCCGCCGGGAAATCCAGCGTCTGCTGTTTGTGGAAACCGCGACCGCTGATCTCCAGAATCAGTTGGTTTCCTTGAACGCGCCCGGTAATTTCCTGCCGTTTGCCCATGATTTCCTGGAGCATCACAAAATCTTTAAGGCGCAAATCCGGAGTCAGCGTGGTGTCCTGGGTCAATATCGTGGATTGGTCGTCCTCGCCTGATTGCAGCCGGAAATACATTTTGGTATGGACGTCGACCCTGCCCTTTCGCACCTTGACCCCGGCATGGTTGAACCCTATCTTACTGCCGTTGAAATAGGTCCCGGACCAATCGTCCGAATCCGTAATCGGCACCGCGAAAACCCCACCGGCCCAAAGCAGGGATACTCCAATCACTAAAATGGCGAACAAACGTTTTATCTTCATAATTGTCAGGTTAACACATCCCTGCGATACTCTGGACTCAAAATTAACCCCGGATGCCCACTGATAAAACTCGATGATATCGGCTCCCTTAGCCGCGCCAGAATAACGCTCGACCCATCGCCCCCTGGTCTTTCCCATGAGAAAAGCTTCCCGGAGGGGATAAAAGCCTGAATATTCCCCCTGGAGCAGGAGACAAAAAAAATAATATGTAAACGAATGAAGAGGCGTGATAAGATTACTTTTTGTGAACCGGCGCGGACGGTTTGTACCGGATTCGCCCCTCCTTCCCACACATCCATGACAACGAAAGAACCAGAAACCTATCTCACATTTGATGACGTACTCCTTTTGCCGGCCTATTCCAAGGTACTTCCAGCAGATGTAGACCTGTCCACCCGGCTGACTAAAAATATTCTATTGAACTGTCCCCTGCTGAGCGCTCCCATGGACACGGTTACCGAAGCCGGCATGGCAATCGCTCTGGCGCAAGAGGGCGGCATTGGCATCATCCACCGCAATCTGACTCCCAATCAACAACGCAAGATGATTGACCGCGTCAAGCGCGCCGTCAGTGTGGTCATTGACGACCCCATCACCCTGCAGCCGGACCAGACATTGGGAGAAGCCCTGGAGATTATGGATAAATACAACATCACCGGCATCCCGATTACCCAGGGCAAAAAACTGGTGGGCATTCTCACCAACCGGGATATCCGTTTTGAAACCCAGAAGACCAAAAAACTGTCCACGCTGATGACCAAAGATAAACTGGTCACCATCAAGGAAGGTATTTCCCTCGATCAATCCAAAAAACTGCTTCACGATCACCGTATCGAAAAGCTGCCGATCGTTGATGGCAAAGGCAATTTGAAAGGTTTGCTCACCCTCAAGGATATTTTGAAATCGACCGAGTACCCGAATTCTGCCAAGGACGATAAAGGCCGACTGCTGGTAGGCGCGGCGCTGGGTGTTTCTTCCGGTTATATGGACCACATCGGGGATATGGTTGAGGTGGGGCTGGACGTTCTGGTAATCGACAGCGCCCACGGCCATTCGGAAAAAGTACTGAAAACCATCAAAGAAATTAAAAAGGCGTTCCCGAAACTGCAACTGATCGGCGGCAATGTCGCCACCGCTGAGGGGACCACCGCCCTGATCAAAGCCGGGGCCGACGCGGTGAAAGTCGGTATCGGTCCGGGATCGATCTGCACCACGCGGGTGGTCTCCGGTGTGGGTGTTCCACAGATCACGGCTGTAAAAAAATGCGTCGCGGCCGCGGAAGCCAAGGGCATCCCCATCATTTCAGACGGCGGTATTCGTCATTCGGGAGATATCACCAAGGCCATCGCCGCCGGAGCGTCGAGCGTGATGATCGGTTCTCTATTCGCTGGAACCGAGGAAAGTCCGGGAGAAAAAATTCTGTATCAGGGCCGAAGCTATAAAGAGTATCGCGGCATGGGCTCGATCGGGGCCATGTCCGACGGCAGTAGCGACCGTTATTTTCAGGAACGGGGCCTGAACGAAAGCAAACTGGTTCCCGAAGGCGTCGAGGCACGCATTCCTTACCGGGGATCGGTGGAGTTCACCGTGCACCAGCTGTTGGGAGGACTGCGGGCCGGCATGGGTTATTGCGGATGCGAAAATATTCAGGAACTGCGTACCAAGGCTCAGTTCATCAAAATTACACCGTCCGGCCTGAGAGAAAGCCACGTGCATGACGTGATCGTGACCAAGGAAGCTCCTAATTACAATATCGAATAACTGCCGGGCGCAGGGCCAATTTCGCTGAAACGTTCAGGCGTCTGCAAGGTAATCATCGCCATGTCATCCTGAACGAGATGAAGGATCTCTTTTTTTATTTTCTTCTCGTCCTCAAACAAACCTGCAGAATTGCTTTAATTTAACAGAAAAATAATTTTCCTATGACCACCACGAACGATATCCACGAGCAAAAAGTCCTGATCCTTGATTTCGGATCGCAGTATACGCAGAACATCGCCCGCAAAGTGCGCGAATGCGAGGTGTACTGCGAAATCCATCCCTGCACGGTCGATTTCCAGACGATTGAGGCTTTCGGACCTAAAGGCATCATCCTGTCCGGCGGACCCGCCAGCGTGATGGAAGACGATTCGCCGCTGGTCGACCCTAAAATCTTCCAATTGGGGGTACCGGTACTGGGAATCTGCTACGGAATGCAGTTGATCACACACCTTTTGGAAGGAGAAGTCAATCCGGCTAAGGAACGCGAATTCGGCCGCGCCGAGTTAATGGTGAAAACATTCTCCCATCTCTTCAAGGACGTGCACAGTAAATCGGTGGTGTGGATGAGCCATGGCGACCGCATTGCGAAACTTCCGAAAGGATTCAAGACCACCGCGTTCACTGACAACTCCCCGGTTGCGGCAATGGAAAACTCCATTGATAAAATTTACGGCCTGCAGTTTCATCCGGAAGTGGTTCACACGCAGGAAGGAATCAAAATCATCCGGAATTTCCTGTTCAATATCTGCAAATGCAAACCGCTGTGGAAGGTGGAGTCGTTCGCCGACTACGCGATTAAAAATATCCAGGATCAGGTAGGAAACGGAAAGGTCCTGCTGGGGCTGAGCGGCGGGGTCGATTCCTCCGTCGTCGCCGTGCTTCTGCACAAGGCCATCGGCGACCGGCTGATCTGTATCTTCATCGACAACGGTTTATTGCGCTTCGGGGAACGCCTGAAAGTTGAAGAAACATTTCGCGAACACTTTCAGATGAACTTGAAAGTCGTCGACGCGTCAGAGCGATTCCTGGATAAACTGAAGGGCGTGACCGATCCCGAACAGAAACGCAAAATCATCGGCAATACATTTATCCACGTGTTCGAGGAGGAAGCGAAAAAGGCGGGCGACTTCAAGTTCCTCGCGCAGGGCACCCTGTACCCGGATGTGATCGAGTCGGTTTCCTTCAAAGGACCCTCGGCGGTGATCAAATCCCATCACAACGTCGGTGGTCTGCCGGAAGATATGAAAATGGAACTGGTGGAACCGCTCCGCGAATTGTTCAAGGACGAGGTACGCGCTCTGGGACGCGAAATGGGAATGCCCGACGAGATCATTTCTCGCCAACCGTTTCCCGGACCGGGACTGGCCATCCGCATCATCGACGACGTGACGCCGGAACGGATCATCATAGTGCAGGAGGCGGATAAAATTATTCTGGAAGAAATCAAGGCGGCGGGACTGTACAAGAAAATCTGGCAGTCGTTCGGAGTGCTCCTGCCGGTTAAAACCGTAGGCGTGATGGGTGACGCCCGCACGTATGAAAACGTTGTCGCCCTACGCGCAGTGACCAGCACCGACGGCATGACCGCCGACTGGGTGCCCCTGCCCTACGACCTGCTGGGTAGAATTTCCAACCGCATCATCAACGAAGTCAAAGGCGTCAACCGCGTCGTCTACGACATCAGCTCCAAACCCCCCGGCACCATCGAGTGGGAATAGACAAATCACCCCAAAGTATTAGAAACCGTCTTTCCATATTTAAAATTAAAATCATTAAGATATCATCCAATTGATCGCCCCTCTACCAAAGGGTTTATCAGACTGTTTTGATAGGGACTTGATCCCCCCTTCCGAATATTGGTAAGCTTTCTATTATGATTCTTAATCGGATAGTTTACATTTCCATACTGTTGTACCTGTTCCTTCCAATAAACGCCGCCGCTTCGATGGTGATGATTCCGGAGGGACCGTTCACCATGGGAAAGGGAAGTAAGCCGCCCCACGGTCCCGAACGGCGCTTGTTTCTCAAACCTTTCCTGATCGACCAGAACGAAGTCACCAACGAGGAATTTCAACAGCAGTTTCCCAATCATCGATTCCGCAAAGGCGCGGCTCGCCATCCGGTGACGAAAGTCACCTGGCACCAGGCCAGTGAGTACTGCGCAAAAATCGGAGGCCGCCTGCCCACGGATCCGGAATGGGAAAAAGCGGCGCGGGGTGAAAACGGCTTTAACTATCCATGGGGCGACTACAAGCCGAGAAAACGGCCGCACCCGTTTTACTCCGGTGTGGTTAAAAAAAATTCAGGCTCGAATAAGCAGGATGTGTCATCCTACGGCATCCACGATATGGCAGGATCGGTCTGGGAATGGACCGGCGACGCCCAGGGCGAAAGCAAAATCATTCGCGGCGGTTTGTGGAACCTGCACCTCGATTTCGACTACAGCAAGGCTTACGAAAAGACCGCGATCCCGCCGGGGGAACGGCTCAGCTTTCTGGGATTCCGATGCGTACGTTCTTTGGAATAAGCAGACGATCATTTCTGGTCCGCGTACTCACTTTCTGCGCGGCCTTCGTACAAGGCTGGTGGACGCGGCCGGGCGCGGCGCGGGCGGAGGCGGATTATTTCACGGGCACCGACTTCGTCGGTAAAACCCGCGCTGGACCTTTCAAACAGTTCTACATCAATTACTGGAAACCGCTCCGACGCATCAAGGCCGAGGACTGGTCGCTGGCTGTCGGCGGCCTGTGCGAGAATTCCCAAACCTTCACACTCGATCAATTGAAACACCTGCCCACGCGCACGCAAATCTCGCGTCTGAAATGCGTCGAGTGCTGGTCGGCTAAAGCCGAGTGGACTGGCTTTCATTTCTCCGAGTTGATGAAACTCTGCCCGCCCAAACCGGAAGTCACCGGCGTGGTGTTTCACTGCGGTGACGTTTATACCGAGCATCTGTCACTGGAAGACCTGAACCATCCCCGCACCCTGTTGGTCACTGAAATGGATGGCGCACCCTTGTCCGATGAGCATGGCTTCCCCCTGCGCGTGATCGTGCCGTTCAAATATGGCTACAAAAATCCCAAGGCGATTATAAAGATCGAATACGTGAGCGAATCACAATACGGCACCTGGAGCAAAATCGGCCCGTACTCGCCCGACGGCACCATCCTCCCCGGCACCGACCATCCTCTAGATTTCAGTAAAACTCCCCGCCGCATCCCCGGCGCCGAAATCACCGACTATTGAATCATCATATTCCTGCGGTGTAAGGTATCGAGAGCAAGTGCGACCAATCTCTGCTATGGTTGATTAAAAAATTATAAAGGTTAATCTATTCGTATGGCAAAGAAGGATTACAACATCATTGCAATCGGCGGGGGATCAGCGGGACTGGTCTCGGCGTATATCGGTTCGGTCGTCAAAGCCAGGGTCGCACTGATCGAAAAACACAAGATGGGCGGCGACTGTCTGAACACCGGTTGCGTGCCCAGCAAAGCGCTGATCCGCACCGGGAAAATCCTCTCTTACATCAAACGCTCGCAGGATTTCGGCCTGAAATCGGCACAGGTGGATTTTCAGTTCGGCGATGTGATGGAGCGCGTGCAGAACGTCATCAAAAAAGTGGAGCCCCACGACAGCATTGAACGATACACCCAACTCGGTGTCGATTGTTATACCGGGTCGGCAAAGATTCTCTCGCCTCACGAGGTGGAAGTGAACGGCAAAACGCTGACTACGAAGAACATCATCATCGCCACCGGCGCGCGCCCGGCAATACCACCGATTCCCGGCCTCGATCAGGTGGACTACCTGACCACGGACACGATCTGGAACCTGCGCGAACTGCCAGAGAGGCTGGTCGTGATGGGCGGCGGTCCTATCGGATGCGAACTGGCGCAATGTTTCGCGCGGCTGGGAAGCGAAGTGACCGTAGTCGAAATGCTGCCGGATATTTTAATTCGCGAAGACGAAGAAGCCAGCCGCCTGGTGCGCCAGAAATTCATCGCCGAAGGGATTGACGTTCGTATCCAATCCACCTGCAAGGAAGTGGTGGTGCAGGACGGCAAAAATTACATGCTGGTGGAAAAAGACGGGGGCACCGACTGGGTGGAATTCGATCAACTGCTGGTTGCGGTGGGCCGCGCCGCCAATGCCAAGGGGTTCGGGCTGGAAAACATCGGCGTGAAGCTGGGACCGCGCGGTACGGTGGAAGTCGATCAATACCTGCGCACCACCACACATAAGAACATTTACGCCTGCGGCGACGTGGCGGGTCCTTATCAATTCACCCACACCGCCGCGCACCAGGCCTGGTACTGTGCGGTCAACGCGCTGTTCAGCCCGTTCAAGAAATTCAAAGTAGATTACCGCGTCATCCCCTGGGCGACGTTCACCGATCCGGAAGTCGCGCGGGTCGGCCTCAACGAAAAAGAGGCAAAGGAGCAGGGTATCCCATACGACGTGGCGACTTATGGTATCGACGACCTCGACCGCGCCATCGCCGACAGCGAGGACAAGGGCTATGTGAAGGTATTGACCCCACCCGGCAAGGACAAGATTCTGGGCGTCACCATAGTCGGCTACCACGCGGGAGACTTGATCGCTGAATACGTCCTGGCCATGAAACACGGACTCGGCCTGAACCAGATATTGGGCACGATCCACATTTATCCCACCATGGCGGAGGCCAACAAATACGCCGCCGGCATCTGGAAGAAAAATCATGCCCCGGCAGGCCTGCTGAATTTCATCCAGAAATTTCACGCCTGGCGGCGCTGAGGCACCCTCCCCTGAAATAACGGTCGACCAACCGCAACGCGCTCCCGAAGGAGGAAGCAGGACCCCCTGGAATTCGCCAAACCTGACAATATTTCATTGAGGTTTTAAAAATAAATCAAAAAAGTTATCCACAGCCGTGGATAACGATATCGGCTAACCGATCATTTCCCGAGAATTTAAAATATAATGGGATATAGGCACTTTGTTACAAAATCTTCACGCAACTTCAACATTTTTTCCACATCTTCATGAGAAGATAGGGGGGCCTTGGGACACCTTTTAAGCTTGAAGTTCCAGCGAATATTTGGGATCATCCGTTGACAAAAACTGTGGATGTAATTTTTAAGCATAGCTGTCACCATATAGTTTCAGGAGAAAACATGAATAATTATTATGTGACTGCATTTATTGAAGACCATGGTCAGCGCCGCCCCTTCAGCTTGAGAATTGAAGGTCCCTTTGAAACCGCGGAGAGTAATGAGTTTTATTGCCGCATCGAATCCCCGGAATTGCTGGGCAAAGAATTTAATGTGTATGGGGAGAACGGAAGCCAGACCAAAGAGCTGGCGCTCAAGTTCGTGGAAATCTGCCTTCAGGGTAAAAAGGTTTATAATGCCGAAGGAAATACTCTTGAGTTGGAACCCTGGGCGGCTTAGTAAACCCGAAAACCTGACTTCCCCCCCCCTGGTTTGCAGTAGGACAATCCTTTTCAAACCCCAAACCTCTAATATCGCTTCTAAAAACCGCTCATTTCATCGGCTTTGGGTTGGATTCGCAAAACAAAACCACCCTGTTTTTTCAAATCCGGTTGTGGGCTGATTTAAGCAAACTATATCTCGATATACAGGCCTTCGTCCTTGACGGTGACGCGGTAGATGGGGGTACTCATGGAGCGGTCGAATTTATACAGACCGGTTTTGATGTGCCAGGCGTGCTGTTCGCGGGAGCACTGAACGTACATTCCGTTGACTTTCCCCTTTCCCAGGCTGGATTCGCATTTTTTGCACTGGTCGGTGATGGCCCAATAGCGCTCCTTGGCGAAAAACACCCCAAGCGCGTAACGGATTTCGGTAAACGGGTGGTCGAACTCCACCCTTTTGGCCTCCCCTTCTACCGGGGCATCGGCCAGATCTAATATACGGACTTCAGACATCTCAGTTTCCAGGAATTCATTCTTTGGGGAGGTAGGGACCGTAATGGTCGCGGTAGTACTTTTCCAGATCCCACCGGAACCGTCCCTTTAAATGAGGCAGTTCTTTAGCCACCTCGTGGTCAAATTTCACATAATCCTCGGTCAGTTTCTGCACTTCATCCTCGCGCTTGATATTGGGGTCGAGATAAGACTCCCCCATAGCGGAAGTGCCCACAATCAAATCCCTCCCTCGCTTGATCCAGCGGGCCAAAAGCATTTGCTCTTCTTCGGTTCCCGGTTCGATAACGGCCATACTTCTCTTTTCCTCTGTGCTACAGGGTTATTGTATAAGTATGCCATTTAAAATCATTTTTCCTCTGGGGTCAAGGGGTCACCCACAAATTCCGGATCTTTGAGGGAATTATGATCCTCCGAGGTTGCATTTGGCCATTGAACTGGGTAGCATATGGTCCATTCTGAACTACATAAATTCGTTATTTTGAATCTTTATTTTTATAGAAGGATGACCGATGACTACCGAGTCGACAACACCCCAAAGCGCTGAGGGCTGGTTCCAAAAAGGGCTGACGCTGGGCCGTGCGGGGGATAATCAAGGCGCTATTGAAGCGTACGAGCAATCTGTGAGTCTGGATCCCGATCACTTCCGGGCGTGGTTCAATCTGGGAAGCCGTTACGGCAAACTTCTGCAAAACGCCAAGGCCCTGCCCTGCTTTAAGAAGGCGGTGGAACTGAAACCCGACGACGTGATGGCCCATTACAGCCTGGGCTTGATCTGCAACCTGCTGAATATGATCGAGGACTCGGTCAGGCATTACCAGGAGGCGATCCGGCTCAACCCGAATTTTGCCAGGGCGCACAGCAATCTGGCAACGGTGCATTATTCCGTTAAACAGGGCAAAGAAGCCATTCACCATCTGCGCATCGCCAAGAAATTATTTGAAGAGCAGGGCGAACTACACATGGTGGAAACCGCCAACAGCCTGCTGGATGAATGCTACACGGAGTTCAAACTGTCGCCGGAAGATTTCGAATAACTCCCGTGACGGGGAGGGGAAACTGGCTGAACGTTCATGACAAAAGGACATTGCTGGGTGCAATTCAAACTTTTGAACTTACCCGCGGCGGTTCGCCACCCGGATCTTAACCAACCCTCACCCGAATCTGTTTCATGAACTACGATGTCATCGTCATCGGCGGCGGCTCCGGTGGTTACGCCGCGGCGGACACCGCGCAATCGGCCGGAGCCCGAGTGGCCATCGTCGACCCGGGTCCGCTGGGCGGCCTGTGCATCCTGCGCGGATGCATGCCCACTAAAACCATCCTGCGCTCGTCCGATATCATGGCGCTCATGCAACGCGCCGGGGAGTTCGGCCTGGCCGCATCGGACCTGAAGGCCGACCTTTCAGCCATCATTGACCGAAAAAACAGACTCATCCGCGAGTTCGCCGATTACCGCATCGGCCAACTCAAAAATCCGCGCTTCACCCTGATTCAAGACAAAGCCGCTTTTGTGTCGCCGACCGAAATCGAAGTGTCCGGCCAACGACTGTCCGCCAAGTCCTTCATCATTGCTACCGGCTCGGTGATCGATCAGATTCCCATTCCCGGTCTGGCAAAATCCGGATACCTGACCAGCGACGACGTGCTCGAGCTGAAAGATCAGCCGGAATCGATGATCGTGCTGGGTGCGGGACCGGTGGCTGTGGAGCTGGCGCAGTTTTACCAGCGTATCGGCACACAGGTGACGCTTATCCAGCGGAGCCCGCACATCCTGTCGTTCACCGATGAAGACCTCGCTCGCCCGGTCGAAGACAGGTTGCGGGAAGAAGGCATGACCCTTTTCACCGGCACCCGATTGCAGGAGGTGTCCGCCGATGGGAAATCCAAAACTGTGCGGTTCCAGCATGAAGGAAAAGAAAAAACCGTTTCCGCGCAAAGTTTGTTCGATGCACTGGGGCGACGTCCCAACACCGACGGGCTGAACCTCGACGCGGCGGGGGTGAAGATGGGCGAATGGGGCATCGGCGTCGATTGCTCGATGCGCACCAGCCAGCCGCACATCTATGCAGTAGGCGACGTCAACGGCCTGCACGAGGTGGTGCATATCGCCATCCAGCAGGGAGAAATCGCCGGCTGGAACGCCACTCATCCGGATCAAACAGCACGGGAAGTCGATGAGCGCCTCACGGCCAACGTGGTGTTCACCGATCCGCAGGTGGCCAGCGTCGGCCTCACCGAAAAAGATTGTCGTAAGAAAAAAATTGAGTACCTTGCCGCGTCGTATCCGTTCGATGACCACGGGAAATCGTTATGCCTGGGGGAGACCCACGGCCACGTGAAACTGCTGTGCGATCCTACGAGCGGAGAAATCATCGGCGGCCATATCACCGGTCCCGAAGCCGGCGAGCTGATTCACCAACTGATCGCCATCATGTACTACAAAGGCACCGTGCGCGACCTGCTCACCATGCCGCACTACCACCCCACCCTCTCCGAAATCCTCACCTACCCCGCCGAGGAATTAGCCCAAAAAATCATCCTCAAGTAATTCTCATTATTTCCAGAAGCACCCCTTTCAGGCAGGTAACTGTCCTGAATGGACTCATTTATCATTGACTCCCGATATAAAGATACTATAATTTCTCCAATCCGTATATTTACCAATCGGAATCTCAACAATTTTAGGTGTATTTGGAGAGCTCTCTGCTCTCCCGGTATCCGATTACCTGCAATTAATAGAGGGGGGATTATGAAATTTATAAAATTCATTGGGGCCACATTCCTGTGCTTACTTCTGACGGCGAGTACGGGGTTTGCTGACGAAGAGCTTGATAAAGCCAATCTAGAAATAACAAAGCTCATAGAAATATTGAATGGCCTGAAGGTCCACCCAGATTTTATAGGCGAATTTGACGATTCAGCAAATCAATTATTAAACACAGCTAGCCAAACCAGCACTAATATCCACGTCGCCTACGAATGGATAAAGTCTCTGGAAAATCTGCTCAAGGAAGTTAACCCTAATATTGCAGAAAATATAAAAACCCTAAAAGAAACCAATCTAGAAATAAAAAAGCTCGAAGCTGAATTAGAAAAGTTAAAAACCGATCCAAATATTAAGCAAAAATCAAAAGATCAAATTGATAGAGAGTTAACTCTATTACCGGAAAACAGGAAACCCGCTACCAACATAAATACTGCCCGTCAGAGGATCAGATCCTTGGAAAGCCTTCTCAAAAATGTCGCTCCAGACAGATCCTGCATTGAGGACCACCTGTTTCAGGCGGAAACGGAATGTCCTTTTTATATGCATTTTTACACTGCTTCGGAATTCATCGGCAGTAACGAATTTGCCGAGTCCTTTCTCCGGAGTGGAGTTCAGCTGAGGTCTACCCTATGGGAATGGGAGTGGTGGACCCAACATCGCTTTAATTTCATGGTGGACCTTGCTTTAACTTCCAGAGTGGTTCAAACGAATCAAGATCCCAACAACACTTCTATTTTCGAAACGAAGGGCGCCAAAGCTCTGGAAGGCCGCATGGGTTTTATGTTGGACCTGTTTAATCCAACATCGGAGTACACCGGATACCAAAAATATACTGCCACTAACACCATAGCGCTAATGGCGGATATCGGTTTTGATAGTGTTGAAGAATTACCCGCCGGTTCGGGAGCAACTATTGACGGTCCCTCCGACCTGTTCCAGCACCATTTTGCGGGGATTCGCGTTTACCACCGGGGCACAAACAGGTTTAATGGCGCCTACGCGGATATAGGCTGGGGCATCAGTGAAAACTTTGCGGAAAACGAATCCAAACGCTTCAAGGTGCGTGGATATCTGCCCATTTTGGTTTTTACCAAAACTCAATTCAAAATAGTAACCATGCTGGAAATCGACTCGGATTTCAAAGATACTCCCGATGAAACCAAACTAATCGTAGGCATGACTGTAGCTCCAGAACAATTTTTTGGATGGATAGGCGATTTTTTCTAAATTGAAGGATAACAAGAAACTGGATTAACCGTAGGCAAAATCAATCTACCGAGAGATTTTTCGGAGGATTAAAAAAATTAAACTCTGACCCCTGAAAAGAGAAACTGAAAAGCATCCGTTGATTTTATAAACAGGCGTAAAGTTAAATTGATTTCAAAGGGGGACCTGCTATGACTGAAACTAATAAGCCTAAACCGGATGAATTTATAAAATACAACCTCGATAATTCTAGCAACCCCGCTAACAAGGTAATTGAATGGGAATTGAAGAAAATCAATGAAATCGGTGGCAAGAAAAATAAAAACACCCAAGATTGTATCGGACTGGCTATTTCCGGTGGGGGAATTCGGTCGGCCACCTTTTCACTGGGAGTCCTTCAGGCCCTTGCCAAAAATGATTTTCTAAAACGTTTCGATTATCTATCCACCGTCTCCGGCGGCGGTTACCTGGGTTCTTCCCTTTCTTTTCTGTTAAAAGGTCCCCGAACATCGCCATCTCCTACTTCAGCCGCAACACCGAAAACCACAAACGGGGATGAAGACCAAAACCCTCCAGCTTCAAAGGAAAAACCCTCCAGCGGACATGATATTGAAAGCGGCAAACTGAACACTGCTAAAGACCATTTTCCTTTTGGTTACGAAGAACAACCCTTGGAGAAATCCCCTCGCAAAGCTGGTTTGTTGCGTTTTTTGAGGCAACACGGCAACTATTTGTTTCCCGGTCGCGGGCTGACATTTTTATCTTTTGTCGCGGCTTATCTCCGCGGCTTTGTTATGAATTTTGTGGTTTATTTTCCCTGGCTTACTCTGGCTCTCGTGACATTGTTTCTTCTGACTGAATCCTTCAAGGAAAGTATTAGTGACTTTCTTCCTGCTGGATTAACAACATGGTCTGGAATGTTTTTAGGAAGTGCGGGATTATCATTGGTCTTTATCATTTCTTGTATCGTGTACGCTGTGGGTACCTTTGTATGCGATGAGCAAAGCGCCGCTTATATTAACAGAACACAGTTTTCAAAAGGAATTCGCTATTTATTAATTCTAATATTGATATTGGGGATATTGGGCCTTATTGAAATCACCGATCACGGATTGAAAAATCTGGCCCAAGGCAAGGGCGATTTGTGGAAGCAGGTCACCGGTTTAGTTTCCGCCTTGGCAGGATTATTATCGGCATTGAAGGGCTTCTTGAAATCCGGAGAACAAAAATCAGGCGGCGGAGGCCTTTGGGTTATTTTTGGATCTATATTTCTATTATTCGGGCTTTTGCTCTTAAGTTATCAATATCATCTGCATTTGGAGTCTTACGAGTTTGAAATTTCCAAATTGATCCTATGTTCAGCATGGATGGTTTTTTTCATTCTGCTGACTTTTATATTCAGAATAAAAGTTTTTATTAAAACCCTGCTAACCCTACTAATTATTATCTCTACTACTTTATTCCTAAAACCTTACTGGGATCAATTTCACGTTATCCAAGCAAACTGGCCCTGGATTCTTTTTACTCTTTGGCTCGTGGCCAGCATTATATTGGGATGGGTTACGAATTTAAATTTCCTATCCGTCCACCGATACTACCGGGATCGGTTAATGGAAGCGTACATGCCCGACCTAAGCGAACTCTTCAAGGGAGGTTGGAATGAAAAATGGCTGGGTATGGAGGCCAACAATACGGCTATTAGCCATTTATGCCAATATCAACTCCCCTATCACCTTATCAATACCAACGTGGTCCTGGTGGATTCATGGATTCCTAAATTCAAAGGCCGGGGAGGTGATAATTTTATCTTGTCTCCCTATTACTGCGGAAGCAATGCTACCGGCTGGCGAAGTACCAAAACCTTCATGAATGATAAAATGACTTTACCCACAGCCATGGCCATTTCCGGAGCCGCATTGAATCCCAACACGGGTGTCGGAGGAAATGGGATGACTCGCAACCGCATGCTATCTATCGTTCTAAATTTATTGAACTTGCGCTTGGGGTATTGGGCTCCCAACTTGGATCCAAAGTTCAATGATAATCAAAAAATTTATCCTAATTTCCTCCGGCCTATATCGTTTTTCTTTAATCATGATGAGCGAAACAATCTCATCGAACTCTCCGATGGCGGACATTTTGAAAATCTGGCTCTTTACGAACTGTTTCGGAGGCGCCTGAAAACCATCTTCATCATCGATGCCGGAATGGATTCAACCTATACATTTGAGGACTTGGGGAATGCGCTGGAAAAAGCGCGGGTAGATTTTGGGATCACAGTCGAACTGAAAGACCTCGACAAACTGGTCCCTCCCAACAAAAAATCTAGTGCCCCGACCAACGCCTCTCCTCACGCCTCATCCGGTTTTGTGGTGGGAACCATCTCTTACCCTAAACTACCGGATAATCATCCCAACAACGCCTCAATTGAAACGGAAAAATTCCATGGGAATTTAATCTATATAAAGACCACTTATATGGAGGGCTTGCCCAAAGATGTGGTTGCTTATAAAAACCTGAACCCGTTGTTCCCAGACCAGCCTACTTCCGATCAATTCTTCGACGAAAAACAATTTGAAGCTTACCGAATGCTCGGTCATTTTATAGGGGATAAAATGGTTGAAGACCTTAAGAATAACCACAAGGATATTTACGATCTGTTTCGATAGATTGAATGGCAAATAACAAGCCCAAGACGATAACTCGTCTTGGGCTTGATTTGTTTTTACTTGTATCTGTTTTGAATGGGCGACTCGGGTCACACCATGTCTTTGAGAGCTTTGAGCGGCTGGACTTTGACCACCTTGCGGGCGGGCTTGGCTTTGAATACGGTTTCTTCGCCGGTAAACGGGTTGATGCCTTTGC
>JAOUPX010000022.1 GCA_029879645.1 Nitrospinota bacterium | reverse complement strand
GTTGATAAGGCGGGTATCATTCATGCCTCTGTTGGGAAGGCGAGTTTCTCGGTGGAAGATCTGGCTGAGAACTTCAAGGAATTTATGGGGGCTTTGGTTAAGATGAAGCCGTCCACTGCAAAAGGTGTTTATATTAAGGGTATTTCGCTGTCGACCACAATGGGGCCGGGTATCAAGGTGGCTTATTTGGTGAGCTAGCGGATATTGACTGGAAGAAGTATTAGAAATCGTTAGAAAGGATTGTGATTTTGCCTACACCAGCGAAACAGAAGACCATTGATGAATTGAACGATGTATTCTCGCGAGCCAAGTCATGCGTGTTAGCGCATTACCACGGTATTTCGGCAGAGAATATGGCGTCGCTTCGTGCTCATATGAGAGCGCGTGCGGTGGATTTCCGGGTGATAAAAAATGCCCTGGCTCAAAAGGCGGCGAAGAATACGCCGCTCGAAGTTTTGGAAAATGACTTCAAGGGTCCCGTTTCCATTTTGGTGAGCTTCGATGATGCTGTGGCGCCAGCGAAAGCGCTTTCCGATTTTGCCAAGTCGGGCGCCGCAAAAAGCCCCGAAGTGGTGACTGGAGTTGTCGAGGGCAAGCAAGTAAATGCGGCTCAATTGAAGGCTCTGGCGGATCTGCCTTCCAAGGAGGTTTTGATTTCCCAGATGCTGTCCGTTATGAACGGGCCTACCACCAATTTTGTGGGTGTATTCAGCTCCCTTCTGCGCAAACTGGTGGGAACGCTGGATGCGATCAAGGATAAAAAAGCCCAGGGTTGACCGGCTGCGGCGGTCCAGAGGCTTGAGAATAATTTTATAATCGTTTTGATATATTTCAGTTGAGAAAGGAGTTTCAAATGGCTGTTACTAAGGATGATGTCGTTTCCTTCATCGACAATATGTCGGTTTTGGAAATGTCCGAATTTGTAAAAGAATTGGAAGAGAAGTACGGGGTGACCGCCGCTGCGCCGACCATGATGGCCGTCGCGCCTGCTGGTGGGGATGCCGCCGCTGCTGAAGAAAAGACGGAGTTTGACGTTATTCTGACCGCTGCGGGTGACAAGAAGATTCAGGTGATCAAGGAAGTGCGTGGAATCACTAACCTGGGATTGAAAGACGCCAAAGATCTGGTTGAGGGTGCTCCGAAAGCAGTTAAGGAGGGGGTCAAAAAAGAAGAAGCTGAAGAGATCAAGCAAAAGATCGAAGCGGCTGGTGGGTCGGTCGAGATCAAGTAATCGATCTCGTTCGGATTTTTTTTGGCAGGCGTTTATTAATTCAACCCCAGGGAATCTAAAACCTTATGACAAAAACAACCACCGAACGAACGCAAGTCAATCCCACGCCCAGGTTGAATTTCTCGAAAATCCCAGCGGTTATTGAGATTCCCAACCTGATTGAGATCCAGGTTAAGTCGTTCGAGTATTTTCTGCAGGGCAAGGTGGCGCCCGACAAACGCAGCGTCCAGGGACTAGAGGATGTGTTCCGGGATGTTTTTCCGATTTCGGATCTGAATATCAATGCCCGGTTGGAGTATGTGGGCTATGAAGTGGGATCTTGGGAGTGCGGTTGCGGGGAATATAAAGAGCTTGGCGGCGAAGGTGTGGTTTGTGAAACTTGCGGCCAGGATGTTAATTACAAAGAAAAGTACAAGCTGAGCGAATGTCGGCAGAAAGGCCTGACGTACTCTGATCCTATTAAGATCATGGTGCGGATGGTGCTATTTGACCGCGAACGGATCGGTGTGTCCCCGCGTGTTCTCAAGGAACTTCCTGGAAAGTATATTGTCGAGGAAGTCAAGCATCCGCAGACCGGGAAGCTGTTTATTCCGTCTCGGACGTTGATCGACGAGAGGATTGTCGGGCTCCTGGAGCAGGAAAAAGTTCCAGAAGTTGTAATTAATTCCGTTCGGGAAGTGAAGGAGCAAAAAATATTTCTCGGAGAAATGCCGGTCATGAGCCCCACGGGGACTTTCATGATTAATGGCGTTGAGCGGGTCATCGTCAGTCAGATGCATCGATCTCCCGGAGCGTTTTTCTCTCACGATAAAGGCAAGTCGCATGTCAGCGGGAAGATTCTCTATTCCGCCCGCGTGATTCCCGACCGCGGATCCTGGTTGGATTTCGAGTTTGATATCAAGGATATCCTGCACGTCAAGATTGACCGTCGCCGTAAAATGCCCGCGACTATCCTGCTGAGTGCCTTCGGCATGAGCCAGGAGGAAATCCTTGCTGCGTTTTATCCGGTTGAGAAAATTTCGTGCACGCGAGAAGGTAAGTACTCCATGGGCGGAAAAGGCCTCATGGTCGGCATTAAAGTGCTGGAAGATGTGGTTGACCCCAAGTCGGATGAGGTGATTGTAAAATCCGGTAAAAAAGTAAGCCCGCCAAATATCAAGAAATTGGGACGAATGGCCAAGTCCCCGAAAGTGGAGATTGATCCGGAAACGCTGCTGGGTTGTATTCTCGCTAACGACCTGATTGATAAAGAAACCGGGGAAGTGATGGTGGAATCCAATACCCCGATCACTGCGGAGATTCTTGAGCAGATTGTTCAAAATAAGATTGCCGAATTCGGTATTTTGCATATTGATGAAGAGAGCCCGGATACGACCATTCGCGATACTTTGATTCTGGGTAAGATCAAAACCCAGGAGGATGCGATAAGGGAAATTTACAAGCGTTTGCGCCCGGGCGATCCCCCAACGGCAGAAATCGCAAAAACCCTGTTCGCCAACCTGTTCTTTAATCCGAAGCGGTACAACCTTTCGGTGGTCGGGCGAATCAAGTTGAACCAGAAGTTTGGGCTCGATATCCCCGAGGACAACCGGCTGTTGACCCTCGACGATGTGATTTCCGTAGTAAGGTATATCGTGAATCTTCGCAATGGTATCGGAGTGATCGATGATATCGATCATCTCGGTAATCGGCGGGTCCGTGCCGTGGGCGAGTCTCTGGAAAATCAATTCCGAGTCGGTTTGGTGCGGATGGAGCGCGCTATCATCGAGCGCATGTCGATTCAGGATCTTGAAGTATCCATGCCGCACGACCTGATTAACTCCAAGCCTGTAACCGCGGCGATCAAGGAATTTTACGGCAGCAGTCAGTTGTCGCAGTTTATGGATCAGACCAATCCTCTGTCGGAAGTGACTCATAAGAGGCGATTAAGCGCCTTGGGGCCCGGAGGGTTAACCCGCGAACGCGCCGGATTTGAGGTGCGGGACGTGCATCCCACTCACTATGGCCGAATTTGTCCGATTGAAACGCCGGAGGGACCCAATATCGGACTTATTGCCTCGCTCAGTACTTATGCGAGAGTCAATGATTACGGGTTTGTGGAAACTCCCTATCGGCAGGTGGCAGATGGGAAGGTCAGCGATCAGGTGGAATTCCATAACGCGATGGTGGAGGACGATTACATTATCGCCCAGGCGAATGCCGATCTGGATGCCAAAAATAAATTTGTAAAGGAAATCGTAGACGCCCGACAGGGTGGCGATTTCATTCTTTCGCCCCGAGAAAAGATCAACTTGATGGACGTTTCGCCCAAACAGTTGATCAGTGTGGCGGCTTCCCTGATTCCGTTCCTGGAAAACGACGACGCCAACCGGGCGCTGATGGGTTCAAATATGCAACGCCAGGCAGTTCCCTTGTTGCGGGCGGAAGCGCCCCTGGTAGGGACGGGGATGGAAGGTATCGTGGCGCGCGACTCTGGAGCGGTTATTGTCGCTGAAAGTGACGGGGAAGTTATCAGTGCCGACGCTTCTCGGATTGTGGTCCGCTCTTCGGAAAACGGGACCAAGCGGGGTATGGGGTCCAGGGTGGATATTTATACTCTGGCCAAATATCAGCGCTCCAACCAGAATACCTGTATTAATCAGCGGCCTCTGGTGGCAACTGGTGAGCAAATCAAAAAAGGCCAGGTGATTGCCGACGGGCCTTCGACCGAGAATGGCGAATTGGCTCTGGGGCGGAATATCCTGGTGGCCTTCATGCCCTGGGATGGCTATAACTTTGAAGACGCCATCGTGATCAGTGAAAAGGTCGTTAAAGAGGATATTTTCACCTCCGTTCATATCGAAGAGTTCGAAGTAGAAGCGCGGGATACCAAGCAAGGGAAAGAAGAGATCACCCGTGATATTTCCAATGTGGGTGAGGAAGCTCTTAAGAACCTGGACGACAGCGGGATTATTCGTATCGGCGCCAGTGTGAAGCCCAACGATATTCTGGTGGGTAAGATCACGCCGAAAGGGGAAACTCAGCTGAGCCCGGAAGAGAAGCTTTTGAAGGCCATCTTCGGTGAAAAGGCGGGAGATGTTCGCGATACGTCGCTCAGGGTGCCGCCGGGTATTCAGGGAATCGTGATCGACGTTAAAGTGTTTTCCCGAAAAGGAATCGATAAGGATTCCCGGTCCATCGCTATCGAGGAGGAGGAAATTGCCAGGATTGAAAAAGATTTCGGCGATGAGATCCAGATCGTGAAGAGCGAAACCGAGAAACGCCTGAAAGATATGTTGAGAGGTAAAGAGGTCACCAAGCCAGCGACGGTGGGCCGCAAAGAGCTCAAAAAAGGGACAATATTGGATGACGAGGTCATGGATAAGTTGGCCTCAAAGGATTTGGCAAAAATCTCGGTTAAAGAGATCGATCCTGTCGAAATGCAGGAGATTGAGGACAGCAGTAAGGATCAAATCCACATCCTGAAGACCCTGATGAATGAAAAGATCGCCAAGTTGAAAAAAGGTGATGATCTGGCTCCGGGAGTGATCAAGCTGGTCAGAGTCTTCGTTGCCATGAAGCGCAAGCTTCAGGTGGGCGATAAAATGGCCGGACGTCACGGAAACAAGGGTGTGGTATCCAATATCGTTCCCGAAGAGGATATGCCGTACCTTGAAGATGGGACTCCCTGCGAGCTGATTCTGAACCCGCTGGGCGTACCATCCCGAATGAACGTGGGGCAGATTTTTGAAACCAATCTGGGTATGGCCGCCAAAGCGACCAATCAGAAAATGGCGACGCCGGTGTTCGATGGTGCCAATGAGGAAGATGTTCGTCGATTGTTGATAGAGGGCGGTTGTTCCTCCTCGGGCGAAATGACCTTATTCGACGGTCGGACGGGCCAGGCCTTCCATCAGAAGGTGATGGTGGGCTACATTTATATGCTCAAATTGCATCATCTGGTCGATGATAAAATTCATGCGCGTTCAACCGGGCCATATTCCCTTGTCACCCAACAGCCGTTGGGAGGTAAGGCTCAATTTGGAGGCCAGCGCTTGGGAGAAATGGAAGTGTGGGCTTTGGAAGCTTACGGCGCCGCTTACACTCTCCAGGAAATGCTAACAGTTAAATCCGATGACGTCGAAGGCCGCAAGCGCATGTACGAAGCGATTGTTAAAGGCGATACTAATCTTAACGCCAATTTGCCGGAATCGTTCAACGTTCTGGTTAAGGAATTGCAGAGTCTGGCCATCGATGTGGAATTAATAGAAACCGCCAAATAGGTCATCGAACCTTTGGTGGACGGCTCAAGAAAGTGATGAGTCTGATTTCTATAAACTTTATTTTAGGAGACCACGCTTGTGGATAACCTGAGTTTCTTTGAAAAACCCAAAAACCCGATTGTGTTCGATGCCATGCGCATCCGCCTGGCCTCACCGGAAAAAATCCGGTCATGGTCTTATGGCGAGGTTAAAAAGCCTGAAACCATCAATTACCGGACTTTCAAGCCGGAACGGGACGGGTTATTCTGCGCAAAAATCTTTGGTCCCGTAAAAGATTGGGAATGTAATTGCGGTAAATACAAGCGCATGAAACACAAGGGCGTGATTTGTGAAAAGTGCGGAGTCGAGGTTATTCTTTCCAAAGTGCGCCGAGAGCGCCTGGGTCATATCGAGCTGGCCAGCCCGGTAGCGCACATCTGGTTTTTTAAGGGACTGCCCAGCCGTATCGGTCATATTCTCGATCTCAGCCTAAAAGAGCTGGAGCGCATAATTTATTTTGAAAATTATGTGGTCATTGATCCCGGAGAATCTGATTTCAAAGAAGGTCAGTTGCTGACTGAAGCCGAATACCGGGAAGCGGAAATCGAGTTTCCGCACGGGTTGAAGACCATGGTGGGCTCCGAGGCAGTGATGGAGTTGTTGAAGAATCTGGACCTCGATGCCACCGCCGCCAAACTGCAGGAAGATCTGTTAAATACTTCTTCCGTTTTGAACAAGCGAAAATTTTCCAAGCGTTTGAAAATTGTAGAGGCGTTCCGTAAGTCCGGCAACAAGCCTGAATGGATGATTTTGCAGGTTGTGCCGGTTATCCCGCCAGAGTTGCGCCCACTGGTGCCTTTGGATGGCGGTCGGTTTGCCACCTCGGATTTGAACGACCTTTACCGGAGGGTGATCAACCGCAACAACCGGTTAAAGCGCCTGCAGGAATTGAAGGCGCCGCAGATCATCATCCGTAACGAAAAACGGATGTTGCAGGAAGCGGTTTCCGCATTGTTCGACAATGGTCGACGCGGACGGACCCTGCGCGGTACCAACAAGCGTCCCCTTAAATCCCTGAGTGATATGCTCAAGGGAAAACAAGGCCGGTTCCGTCAGAATCTGCTGGGGAAACGCGTTGATTATTCCGGACGTTCGGTTATCGTCGTCGGGCCGGAGTTGAAACTGCATCAGTGTGGTTTGCCCAAGAAAATGGCGCTGGAGCTGTTCAAGCCGTTTATCTTTAACCGGCTTGAGCAAAAAGGCTATGCTGCGACCATCAAGACCGCCAAGAAAATGGTGGAGCAGGAGCGCTCCGAAGTTTGGGAAGTGCTGGAAGAAGTGATTCAGAAGCATCCGGTTCTGCTGAACCGCGCACCGACCCTGCATCGCCTTGGTATTCAGGCCTTCGAGCCGATTTTGATTGAAGGTAAGGCGATCCGTGTTCATCCGCTGGTTTGTACCGCGTTCAATGCCGATTTCGACGGCGATCAAATGGCGGTTCATGTTCCCCTGTCGATGGAAGCGCAGGTCGAAGCCAAACTTCTTATGATGGCGCACAACAACGTGTTGTCGCCTGCCAACGGACGCCCCATTGCGGTGCCCAGTCAGGATATCGTCCTGGGTGGATACTACATGACCAAAATCCGCGGCGGCGCCCGTGGTGAGGGTAGGGTATTCTCCGGACCCCGGGAAGTGCGTATGGCATACGATCATGATGAATTGGATTTGCAGGCGCGTATCATGATCAAGTTGGAGAGTGGTCTGGAAGTGACCACCACCGGCCGAATTCTCCTTTACGAAGTTCTGCCGAAAGAATTGCCGTTTTCCCTGATAAATCAGGAAATGAATAAAAAGTCCCTGTCTGAATTGATCGGCACCTCGTTTAAAGTCGTGGGCCGGGAGAAAACTGTAGCGCTTTTGGATGCAGTCAAAGAACTGGGTTTCAAGTACGCTACCGAAGCCGGTCTTTCCATCTCCATTGATCATATGAGGATTCCGAAAGAAAAAGATCCTCTTGTTCAGAAAGCTGGCGATGAGGTGCTTAAAGTGTACAAACAGTATCGAGACGGGCTGATCACCAACGGCGAACGCTATAATAAGGTTATCGATATTTGGGCGCACGTTACGGAAAAGGTTTCCGAGGAAATGTTCCGGGAGCTGGAAAACGAAGACGAGCGTATCGTTAAGGGCCAGGACGACAAGGACTTCAACTCAATCTTCATCATGGCCGACTCCGGTGCGCGCGGAAGTTCTCAGCAGTTGCGTCAATTGGCTGGAATGCGCGGGTTGATGGCCAAGCCTTCGGGTGAAATTATTGAAACCCCAATCACTGCGAATTTTCGCGAAGGGTTGTCGGTGATTCAGTATTTTATTTCCACGCATGGTGCGCGGAAAGGTTTGGCGGATACAGCTCTTAAAACAGCGAACTCCGGTTACCTGACGCGGCGTCTGGTGGATGTGGCGCAGGATATCATCATTTTGGAAGAGGATTGCGGCACCCTGAAAGGGATCGATATATTTTCCCTCGTGGAAGCGGGCGAAATTATTCAACCCTTGTCAGAGCGCATTCTGGGCCGGACCGCGCTGGAAGATATTGTAGATCCGTTCACCAGTGACGTGTTGATCAAGGCTAACGAGATGATCGACGAGAATGCTGTGGAAATCATTGAAAACGCCGGTATTGAGCGGGTGCGGATACGGTCTAACCTGACGTGCGAATCGCATCAGGGGTTGTGCGTCAAATGTTATGGCCGAAACCTGGCCACCAACGAGTGGGCCGAAATTGGGGAGCCGGTGGGGGTTATCGCCGCGCAGTCCATTGGTGAACCGGGAACCCAGTTAACCATGCGGACCTTCCATATCGGTGGAACGGCAAGCCGGGTGGTGGAGCAAACCACGCTCAACACCAAAAAAGGCGGTATCGTTAAGTATTCAGGGCTTCGAACCATTAAGAATCAACGCGGTGAAATTATTGTTATGAACCGCAACGGACACTTGATTATTCAGGATGAGAATGGCCGGGAAAAGGAAAAATATTCCATCGTTTATGCCGCCAAGCTGAAAGTGGCGGATGGCCAGGAAATTCAGGAAAGCCAGACGCTGGTTGAGTGGGATCCTTACACCAATTCCATCCTGACCGAGGTCGCCGGAACCATTGCCTTTGGGGACGTGGTAGAAGGATTGACCATGAAGGAAGATTTCGATGAAATCACCGGATTGTCGTCCAAGGTAATCATCAGTCACCGGGACGAGAAAAGACAGCCGCGTATTTCGATTAAGGATGATCAGGGAGAAACGCTTCGCCGCTATATCCTGCCTGCGGGAGCCCACATCAATGTGAGCGAGGGCGATGTGATCAATGCCGGCGATGTTATCGTCAAGATTCCACGTGAAACCGCCAAGACCAAAGATATTACCGGCGGTCTGCCACGGGTTGCGGAGCTGTTTGAGGCAAGAAAGCCTCACGAGCAGGCTACTATTACCGAAATCGACGGAAAGGTGAAGTTCGGCGGATTCGTTAAGGGAATGCGCAAGGTAATCGTCGTCAATGACAACGGAGAAGAGAGAGAGTATCTGATTCCGCGCGGCAAGCACATCAATGTGCACGAAGGAGATGACGTCCTGGCCGGTGAACCGCTGATGGACGGCGCATCCAATCCGCACGATATTCTCCGTATTCTGGGTGAAAATGAACTGCAGAAATACCTTGTGAATGAGGTGCAGGAAGTATATCGATTGCAGGGCGTTTCCATTAACGACAAGCATATTGAAATCATCGTTCGGCAAATGCTCAGGCATCTGCAGGTGGAAGACCCCGGTGAAACCGATCTTCTGGTCGGCGAACAGGTCACCAAAAAGGTCTTCAATGTCAAAAATCAGGAAGCTATTAAAAATAAAGGAAAACCGGCTCAAGGCTCGCCCGTTCTATTGGGAATTACCAAATCATCCCTCAGCACGGAAAGCTTTATTTCTTCTGCATCCTTCCAGGAAACTACACGGGTGTTGACCGAGGTGGCTGTGAGTGGCAAGGAGGACCGGCTGGTTGGGCTTAAAGAAAATGTTATTATGGGACGTTTGATTCCCGCAGGTACCGGTTGCAAGGCTTATAGCGGCATCCGAATAGAAGAGCCGGAAATTGAAGAGGTAGTAGAAGAAAAAGCGGCTGAGGAAGAAACTGTCGTACCTGTGGAATAAAATAAAAAATTCCCCTTGACTCCAGCGCGAAGAGTGCTAAAATTCAAAACTTTCCGTCTGCTTGGAAGACAACTAAAAACGCCAACAAAATCAATGTGTTTTGTAGGTTTGGGTTCCCGTATTATGGTGGGAAGCCCTTGAGTAGAGAGGTTTATTTTGCCGACTATCAATCAGTTAGTTAAATCGGGCCGTAAAAGCCCGGAAGTAAAGACAGCCAGTCCGGCGTTGAAGCGCTGCCCTCAAAAAAGAGGGGTTTGTGTTAGGGTGTATACGTCCACTCCCAAAAAACCGAATTCGGCCTTGAGAAAAGTTGCCCGGGTCCGGTTGACCAATGGTATGGAAGTGACGACCTACATCCCCGGAGTGGGTCATAACCTTCAGGAGCATTCGATTGTTTTAATTCGCGGCGGCCGGGTCAAGGATCTTCCTGGTGTCCGTTATCATGTGGTGCGGGGGAGTCTGGATACTTTGGGCGTAGATAAGCGCATGCAATCCCGATCAAAATACGGGGCTAAAAAGCCGAAAAAAGGATAATGAGGAAGTAGTAATTTATGGCACGAAGACGAGAAGCGGATAAGAGACAAATTTTACCGGATCCCAAGTTCAACGATATCCTGGTAGCCCGATTTATCAATAGCTTGTTGAAGCAAGGTAAGAAGAGTCTTGCGGAACGGGTTCTTTATACGGCGCTGGATAATATCGAGGATAAGATTAAGGGTGAGAAAGCGTTGGATGTCTTTAAGAAGGCAATCGAAAACGCGGCTCCCGTTCTGGAGGTTCGGTCGCGTCGTGTGGGGGGCGCTACGTATCAGGTTCCTGTGGAAGTCAGTCGGAACCGCCGGATGGCCTTGAGTATTCGCTGGGTGATCAGCCATGCTAAGTCGCGAGCGGGTCGGTCGATGGCTGATAGATTAACTGGAGAGTTGCTTGACGCCTACAATAATACGGGTGGAGCAATTCGTAAAAAAGAAGACGTGCACCGCATGGCCGAGGCCAATAAAGCGTTTGCGCATTATCGCTGGTAATTTTTGGTCTAAGGATTTATGAGTAAGAAAGTAAAGTTGGAACTAATTAGGAATATTGGGATTATCGCTCACATTGATGCCGGTAAAACCACCACGACCGAGCGGATCCTGTATTACACAGGGAAAAGCCACAAGATCGGTGAGGTTCATGACGGCAACGCCACCATGGACTGGATGGAGCAGGAGCAGGAGCGCGGAATCACGATTACTTCCGCCGCGACCACCTGTTTCTGGAAAGATCATCAGATCAATATCATTGATACGCCGGGCCATGTCGACTTTACGGCAGAGGTTGAGCGTTCGCTGCGGGTTTTGGATGGTGCGGTGGGTGTGTTCTGTGCGGTCGGTGGGGTAGAGCCGCAATCCGAAACGGTTTGGCGGCAGGCTACGAAGTATCATGTCCCGCGTATTGGGTTCGTTAATAAGATGGATCGTTCAGGCGCCAACTTTCTGGGTTGTATAAAGCAGATGGCGGAGCGTCTGCAGGCCAGGCCGGTTCCCTTGCAATTGCCGATCGGAGCTGAGAGTGATTTTATTGGCTTGGTGGACCTGGTGACCATGAAGGCTTACGTGTATCCGGAAGAAGATAATCCCAAGGGAGAGATTTTCAAGGAAGCGCCGATGCCGGAGGATATGGAAGATGTGGTTGCGGAGTATCGGGAAAAGTTGATGGAGGCTGTTTCCGATGTGGATGAGTCCATTATGGAAAGATACCTCGGTGGAGAGGAAGTTTCGGTCGCCGAGATCAAGGCTGCTATCCGTAAGGGGGCGCTTGATCTGAAATTTACACCGATTTTATGTGGAGCTTCATTTAAAAACAAAGGCGTTCAGCAGCTTTTGGATGCGGTTCCGGATTATTTGCCGTCACCGTTGGATGTTCCTGCTATCAAGGGAGTGAATCCTAATACGCAGGAAGAAGTGTTACGCAAGGCCGATTCCTCGGAGCCGGTTTCCGCTCTGGCGTTTAAGATTATGACGGATCCTTTTGTGGGTCAGTTGGCTTATTTCCGCGTGTATTCCGGAGAAGTGACCAGCGGGTCTTATATCTATAACTCCACAAAAAATGTGCGCGAGCGCGTTGGGCGATTGCTTCGCATGCATTCCAACAAGCGTGAAGAGATAAAGTCCGTCAGCGCGGGAGATATTGCCGCGGCTATCGGCTTTAAGAAGACTTTTACCGGGGATACGCTTTGCCCGGAAGATAAGCCGGTTCTGCTGGAGTCAATCACCTTTCCTCAGCCGGTAATTTCGGTGGCTATTGAGCCGAAATCCAAGCCGGAGCAGGATAAGCTTTCTGATTGTCTCATAAAGCTTCAGCAGGAAGATCCTACATTTGAAGTCAAGGTCGACCCTGAAACCAACCAGACCGTTATCTCCGGTATGGGTGAATTGCATCTGGAGATCCTGGTGGATCGGATGCGGCGAGAGTTTTCGCTGGACGTTAATGTGTCCAAGCCGCAGGTGGCATTCCGTGAAACAATTACCAAGGGGCTGGAGCACAGCTATAAGTATGTTAAGCAGTCCGGTGGGCGCGGTCAGTACGGGCATGTGGTGATTCATGTCGAGCCTCGTGAGGCTGGAGCCGGTTTTGAGTTTGTTAATAAGATCGTGGGTGGGTCTATTCCAAAAGAATATATATCATCGGTTCAAAAAGGTATCGAAGAAGCCATGGATCGTGGTATTCTATGTGGCTTCTCGGTAGTCGACGTCCAGGTGACATTGTTAGATGGGTCATATCATGAGGTGGATTCCTCGGAGATGGCGTTTAAAATCTGTGCGTCCATCGCATTTCAGGAGGCCTGCCGCAAAGCCAAGCCGGTTCTGCTGGAGCCGATTATGGATGTGGAAGTGGTCACCCCCGAAGATTTTATGGGGGATGTCATAGGGAATCTGAGTTCAAAGCGCGGAAAAATTAAGGAATTGACAGACCGTGCGGGCGCCAAGGTTATTCGCTCGGAAGTCCCTCTGGCTGGCATGTTCGGGTATTCAACGGACTTGCGGTCGGCCACTCAGGGTCGGGCCAATTACAGTATGGAGTTTTCGAAGTACGATGTTGTTCCTAATAATATTGCTGAGGAACTGATTGCAAAATTCAAAGGAACCTCTAGTGAGGTTCCGGCTTAAATCGAAAGTATAAACCTAATTATAAACAAAATAAGATTGGACAAAAAACGGAGTGAACTGGTATGGCTAAAGAAAAATTCGTGAGAGATAAACCGCATGTCAATATTGGAACCATTGGGCACGTAGACCATGGGAAAACTACACTCACAGCGGCCATCACCGAAGTTTTATCCAAAAAGGGATTCGCTGAGAGTATTGCTTTCGACCAGATCGATAAGGCGCCGGAAGAAAAAGAGCGCGGTATCACCATCGCTATCGCGCACGTTGAATATCAGACCGAAAACAGGCATTACGCGCACGTTGACTGCCCCGGCCACGCCGATTATGTAAAAAACATGATCACCGGTGCGGCGCAAATGGACGGAGCGATTCTGGTAATCAGCGCCTCCGACGGTCCTATGCCGCAGACGCGGGAGCATATTCTCCTGGCCCGTCAGGTGGGCGTTCCCCGGATCGTTGTGTTTATGAATAAATGCGACATGGTCGATGATGAAGAGCTCCTCGACCTGGTTGAGCTGGAAGTGCGCGAGCTGTTGAGCAAATACGAATTTCCCGGTGATGATATTCCTGTGGTCCGCGGAAGTGCGCTCCAGGCACTGGAAAATGCCGACGATGAAACCAAAAGCAAGTGTATCTTTGACTTGATGGCTGCGGTGGATGATTATATCCCTGTTCCCGAGCGCCCCGTCGATAAGCCTTTCCTGATGCCGATCGAAGATATCTTCAGCATCTCGGGTCGCGGTACGGTTGCTACCGGTCGTATTGAGACCGGCGTTATTAAAGTGGGTGAGGAAATTGAAATCGTCGGATTCCGTCCGACCACCAAGACCACCGTTACCGGCGTTGAAATGTTTCGTAAATTGCTGGACGACGGTCAGGCGGGTGATAACGTGGGTCTGCTTCTCCGGGGCACAAAGCGTGAAGATATCGAGCGTGGCCAGGTTCTGGCTAAGCCGGGATCGATTACTCCGCACAAAAAGTTTAAAGCCGAGGTTTATATCCTGACCAAGGACGAAGGTGGACGTCATACTCCATTCTTCAACGGCTACCGTCCTCAGTTCTATTTCCGGACCACGGACGTAACAGGCGTGGTGACTCTGCCCAGCGGAGTGGAAATGGTTATGCCTGGAGATAATGTCACCTTTGAGGTGGAATTGATTACCGAAGTGGCCATGGCGAAGGAATTGCGTTTCGCGATTCGTGAAGGTGGCCGCACCGTAGGCGCGGGTATCGTCAGTGAGATTACTGAATAATGAGCAGTCAGAAAATCAAGATTAAGCTGAAGGCGTACGACCATAAGCTCCTCGATTGGTCGGTTGGGGAAATCGTGGAAACCACCAAGCGCACCGGCGCACGGGTGGTGGGTCCCATTCCTCTGCCTACCGTCCGGAATAAGTGGACCGTACTGAGGTCTCCGCATGTGGATAAGAAATCCAGGGAGCAGTTCGAAATACGGACTCATAAACGGATTATGGAAATTCTGGAACCGACTCCACAAACCGTAGACGCGCTTATGAAGCTGGATTTATCCGGCGGCGTGGATATTGAAATCAAACTATAGCGAGCGAATAATGCAAGGTTTATTGGGAAAGAAGATGGGGATGACCCAGGTGTTTACCGAGGGTGGGGATTGTATCCCTGTTACCGTGATCCAGGTGGAAGGGTGTGTTCCTGTTCTCAAGCGGACCCGAAAAACAGACGGGTACGATGCGGTCGTCATGGCGTATGGAAAGCGTAAGGCCAAGCATACTAATAAGCCTATGCAGGGAGTCTATAGTCAGCTGAAGATCGATCCCGCCAGGTTGTTGGCCGAGTTCCGGAGTATGGAAGTCAGTGATGAGGATCTGGGGAAACCGCTTACCGTTGAAATGTTTAAAGAAGGCGAGCGGGTGAATGTGGTCGGGGTGTCGAAGGGCAAGGGTTTTGCCGGCGTAATGAAGCGTCATGGCTTTAAAGGGCATCCGGCTTCACGTGGTAATCACGAATCATTCCGTGGCGCCGGCTCCATAGGTATGGCGACTTATCCAGGGCACGTGTTCAAAGGTCATCCCATGCCAGGGCGTATGGGTGGGGATAGAGTTTACGCTAAAAATGTTCAGGTGGTCCGGGTGGATGCCGGGAACAATATGGTTTTCATTAAAGGATCGGTTCCTGGGGCGAACGGTGGTATAATCCGCATCCTCCAAAGACCCACGGCTAAGAAATAATAGGATTGAAAGACTCAATTATGTCAGATATGGATTTGATTAATTTGGATAAGCAGAAAGTAGGAACCGTTACTCTGTCTCCAGCGGTGTTCGATGTGAAAGTCCGCGAGCATCTGGTGAAAGAGTATGTTTCCCTGCAGCAGGCGGCAAGGCGTAGCGGTACGGCGTCTACCATCAGTAATCGTGGCGATGTTCGCGGCGGCGGCAAGAAGCCTTGGAGGCAAAAGGGCACGGGTCGGGCGCGTGCGGGAAGTTCGCGGTCTCCGGTTTGGCGTGGCGGTATGACTGTGTTTGGGCCCACACCCAGGGGGTTTGCGTTTAAATTGTCCAAGAAATCAAAAAAGCTGGCTCTTAAGTCCATTCTAACAGAGCGGGCGCGCAATAACGGTCTGCAGGTGGTGGAAGCGCTTACTCTGGCCGAGCCGAAAACCAAGGCTATGGTGGATCTTCTTAAAAAACTGGACCTGCCGGAAAAGACTCTGTTTATAGTAGCGGAAAAAGATAGAAATCTGGAGTTGGCGGTACGCAATCTGCCCCGGACGGATGTCCTCCCGGTGGAAGGGTTGAATGCTTTCGATCTTTTGCTTCATGAAGTGATCGTGTGTACCCCGGAATCCCTTAAGAAAATTGAGGAGCGTTTAAGCTGATGGTATTAGATCATTACAGGGTCCTGGAAAAGCCGCTAATCACGGAAAAAAGCACCATGATGCAAGAGCAGGGGAATCGGGTGATGTTCCAGGTGCATCGATCCGCCAATAAATTGCAGATTAAAGAAGCGGTGCAGAGAATCTTTAAGGTTACCGTGCTTGACGTGAATACGATTAATGTTAAACCCAAAAGCAAGCGGTTCGGCCGTCATATGGGTCAAACCAAAGCATGGAAGAAAGCTATCGTTTTATTGAAGGAAGGAGACCGCATCGACTTTTTTGAAGGTGCGTAATAATTATGGCCGTACGTAAACTTAACCCAACATCCGCCGGAGTCCGATTCAAAACCGTCTCCGATTTTGGAGAAGTCACCAAGAGTACTCCGGAAAAGAGTCTATTGGTTTCCATTTCCAGAAAAGGCGGGCGCAATAATAATGGACGCATCACAGCCAAGCGTCGTGGCGGTGGGCACCGTAAGTTGTACCGCGTGATTGATTTCCGGCGTAATAAAGACGGCATTCCAGCCAAGGTGGCCGGGATTGAATACGATCCCAACCGCTCAGCAAATATCGCCCTGCTGGTATACGCCGATGGAGAGAAGCGGTACATTATCGCTCCCCGGGAATTGAAAGATGGTGATCAGGTGATGTCCGGGTACGAGGCGGAAGTGCGGCCCGGAAACTGTCTCCCGTTGGAAAAAATTCCCGAAGGTACGTTGATTCACAATATTGAATTGCGGCCGGGGAAAGGCGCGCAGATCGCACGCAGTGCCGGGGCCTCCGTCCAGTTGATGGCGAAAGAGGGCCAGTATGCAAATATAAAATTAAGTTCCGGTGAAGTTCGGCTGGTGGAAGTCAAGTGTCGGGCGACCGTAGGAACCGTTGGGAATACGGATCATGAGAATGTATCCATCGGTAAGGCCGGGCGAACCCGCTGGTTGGGAAAACGTCCGCGAGTACGCGCGGTGGCGATGAATCCGGTGGATCATCCGATGGGTGGTGGCGAAGGCCGCTCCTCTGGCGGCAGACACCCCTGTAGTCCCTGGGGAACTCCTGCTAAAGGTTATAAAACCCGAAAGAAAAAGAAAACATCGAGTAAGTTCATTCTGAGCCGTAAGAAAAAGAAACGATAAGTAGCTGGAATAACCTGTATCGAGAAAAAGGAAATAGTTGAATGGCGCGATCGCTGAAAAAAGGACCATTTATTGATGCTTCTCTGGAAAGCAAAATAGATGAGTTGAACCGTAAAAATGACAAAAAAATTGTGAAGACCTGGTCTCGCCGTTCGACCATCACGCCTGATTTTGTCGGTCATACTCTGGGAGTGCATAACGGAAAGAAGTTTATCCCGGTATTTGTGACTGAGAATATGGTGGGTCATAAGCTGGGTGAATTTTCGCCGACGCGGACTTTCAGGGCGCATAGTGGGAAAACCAAAAAAGCCGCACCGGGTAAATAATTAATGGAGTCAATAGGTAATCATGGATGTTAAAGCGCGATTAAGACATACCCGGATTGGACCCCGGAAAGCCAGGTTGGTGGCCGATATGATCCGCGGCAAAAACGTGAATGAGGCAATGAATGTGCTCACCTTCACGCGTAAAAAGGCCGCCCGCGAAATTCAGCAACTGTTGAAATCCGCGCTTGCCAATGCCGAGGAAAATCACAAGGTAGTGGATGTTGACGATTTGGTCGTGAAGAATATTACGGTGGATGAAGGCGTCGCCTGGAAAAGACAAATGCCGCGTGCGCGAGGCACTGCTAATATGATCAAAAAGCGGACCAGTCATATCACCATCGTATTAAACGAAAAATAATATTCGGAGGAATTGTGGGACAAAAAGTACATCCATACGGATTTCGGTTGGGAATCAATAAGCCTTGGAAGTCCAACTGGTTTGGTAAGAGAGATTTTCCGGAGCTGTTGCAGGAAGATATTAAGATTCGGAATTTCTTAAGGAAAAATTTGTCCCATGCCGGAATCGCCAATCTTGAGATTGAGCGGTCGGCCAACCGGATCCGCATAAACATCCATACCGCCCGACCGGGAATCATCATCGGTAAGAAGGGGCTGGAAGTGGACCGGCTGAAAGAAGAATTGCAGCGGATTATCGGCGGTAAGCAGGTGAACCTGAATATCAAGGAAATCCGCCGCGCGGAGCTGGATGCAAATCTGGTGGCGCAGAATATCGCCCTGCAGTTGGAAAAGCGGATATCATTCCGGCGGGCCATGAAGAAGAGCGTGCAATCGTCACTCCGGTTTGGCGCGCTGGGCATCAAGATTAGATGTTCCGGCCGACTGGGTGGGCACGAAATCGCCCGAAGCGAATGGTATCGGGAAGGCCGGGTTCCCTTGCACACTTTGCGTGCTGATATAGATTATGGGACTGCAGAAGCCCTGACGACCTACGGTATCATTGGAATCAAAGTCTGGGTTTATAAAGGTGAGATTTTTGAAAAACCCGGAATACCAGCCGGAGTTGAAGAAAGCAGTGAAAAGACCGCTGGGTAAGACCGATCTTAAAGGAGAGTTCGCATCATGTTGATGCCCAAGAAAGTTAAATATCGTAAGCGCCATAAAGGTAAGATGCGCGGCACTGCCTACCGTGGCGGAACTGTCAGTTTTGGTGAATATGGATTGCAGGCTCTGGCTTGCGGTTGGATCACCAACCGGCAGATCGAAGCGGCCCGTATCGCAATGACCCGGCACGTCAAACGTGGAGGAAAGATCTGGCTCCGTATTTTTCCGGATAAGCCGATTTCCAAGAAGCCAGCTGAAACCCGTATGGGTAAAGGTAAGGGCAATCCGGAGTACTGGGTAGCCGTTGTTAAGCCGGGCCGTATTTTGTATGAAATGGCGGGTGTGGAGGAAGATGTGGCGAAGGAAGCGTTTCGCCTGGCGTCCCACAAGCTTTCGGTACCAACTAGGTTTGTGGTTAATAAATAAGGTGGCAGGTTTGCAATTATGAAAATACAGGAAATAAAAGAGTTGTCGGAAAAAGAGCGCGACGAGAAATTGAACGACTTGCGCGAAGAGTATTTCAATTTGAAATTCCAGTTGGCTACGGGAAAAATCGAAAACCCAGGCCGGTTGAAATACATGCGGCGGGATATCGCCCGAATACTGACCCTGAAAAACAATCAACCGGCGCCGGAAGCGGCCCAGGCTGATTCGGAAGCAGACAGCAAGAAGGCAGATAAAAAATAATTCAACTGGTTTGGAACCGTTTACGGAGAGGTCCTTTGAGTCAAGAAAGTTTGAAAGTTAAAAGAGTGATTACTGGAACGGTCGTCAGCAATAAGATGGATAAAACGGTTGTCGTTTCGGTGGAGAGAAAGTTTATCCACCCCACCTTCAAGAAGGTGGTCAAGCGGACCAGAAAATTCCAATGCCATGACGAAAAGAATGAATGCTCGGTCG
The DNA here is from genome assembly GCA_029879645.1 of Nitrospinota bacterium. GTDB lineage: Bacteria > Nitrospinota > Nitrospinia > Nitrospinales > Nitrospinaceae > SZUA-226. The sequence goes on along the minus strand of JAOUPX010000022.1, from coordinate 13,519 downwards.
GGGATTTTATCTCCATGCGGGAAGTGAGACCGTTGAGCAAAACCAAACGCTGGAACCTGGTTAAGGTTTTGAAGGCGGCGCAAGCGGTATAACCGGATACAACAACTATGATTCAATTAAGAACAGTAATGGATGTGGCAGACAACTCCGGAGCCCGAAAAGTGCAGTGTATTAAGGTTCTGGGTGGAACGGGCCGGCGATATGCCTCGGTTGGCGATATCATCGTGGTGGCCGTAAAGGAATGCGAACCGCAAAGCCCGATCAAGAAGGGTGATGTTAAGAAAGCTGTGGTGGTTCGCACCCGAAAGGAAATCCGGCGTCCGGACGGCAGTTATATTAAATTCGACGCGAACGGGGCGGTGCTGATTAATGACGCGAAAGAACCGGTCGGTACCCGTATCTTCGGGCCTGTTGCGCGTGAGTTGCGAGCCAAAAAGTTTTTGAAAATCCTTTCGCTTGCACCGGAGGTGTTGTAATGAGTGCGGTTAAGCTCAAATTAAAAAAAGATGACATCGTGGAAGTAATCGCGGGTCGGGAAAAAGGCAAAAAAGGTAAAATCCTGGCCTTGTTCCCAGACGCTGGAAAGCTGACGGTTGAAAAGCTGAATATGCTGAAGCGGCACACCAAGCCCAGCGCGCAGAACAAGCAGGGCGGTATTATCGAGAAGGAAGGGCGGATGGATATTTCCAATGTCATGCTGGTGTGCGACAAGTGTGGCAAAGGGGTACGGATTAAACGCAAAAAGCTGGAAGATGGCAAGCGTGTGCGTATCTGTGTCAAATGCGGAGAAGTAGTGGATAAGGGGTAATCCATACAGGATTGCAAAATACCGGAAATCATGGCGAATTTAAAAAAATTATATAACGAGAAAATTAAAGCTCAGGTCCAAAAAGACCTAGGGTTGAAGAATGTCATGCAGGTCCCCCATCTCGACAAGATTGTCATTAATATGGGATTGGGTGAAGCCTTGCAGAATGGCAAGTTGATCGATGCCGGTGTGGAGCAGCTGCGAACCATTACAGGCCAGCAACCCGTAGTGACCCGAGCCAAGAAGGCGATTTCCAACTTCAAGCTTCGGGAAGGCGTTCCCGTTGGAGTGCGGGTAACCCTGCGCGGCAACCGGATGTACGAATTTTTTGAACGCCTGGTGGGCTTTGCTCTGCCGCGGGTCCGGGATTTTAAAGGTTTGCCTCCGAAAGCTTTTGATGGCCGGGGAAACTACACCATCGGGCTCAAAGAGCAGTTGATCTTTCCGGAGATCGACTTCGACAAGATCGAGCATGTCAAGGGAATGAATATAACAATTTGCACCTCCGCTGAAACAGATGAAGCGGGCAGGGTATTACTGAAATCAATGGGGTTTCCCATCCGGAATTGACCGGCGGGAACCCGGAGTCGAACATGGCCAAGAAAAGTTTAATTGCCAAAGCTAACCGAAAGCCGAAATTCAAAGTTCGGGAATACAACCGTTGCAACGTGTGTGGACGGCCTCGTGCCTACCTGAGAAAATTCGGGTTGTGCCGTATTTGTTTCCGGACGCGGGCGCTTCAGGGAGAAATTCCCGGAGTGACCAAGGCCAGTTGGTAAACGGAAAGCGTATCAGGAGACAGGTACTATTATGTCAATGACCGATCCCATTGCGGATTTTTTTACCAGAATCAGAAACGCCATTCAGGCGGAGCATCCCAAGGTGGATATCCCGAATTCCAGGATGAAAACCCGGCTGGCCGAAATCCTGAAAGAAGAAGGGTTTATCAAGAATTTTAAAGTTGCGGAAGATAACAAGCAGGGGGTTCTCCGGATTTATCTCAAATATAAAGATGGAGAGTCGGCTATTCATGGAATCAGGCGGATCAGCAAGCCGGGCCGAAGGATTTATGTGGATAAAGAAAAAATTCCCCGTGTATTGAATGGGCTCGGAGTCGCCATTGTGTCCACCTCATCCGGAGTGGTCGTTGATGGCCTATGCCGGGAAAAGGGGATCGGGGGCGAAGTTCTGGGTTACGTTTGGTAAGGAAAACGATATGTCACGAATAGGTAAACAGCCAGTAGCCGTTCCCTCCGGCGTAGAGGTGAAAATCGAAGGATCCAAGGTCCGCGTCAAGGGATCAAAGGGTGAGCTCGAGCGCGAGTTCAGCGCCAGCATGAAAATTGAATCTCAGGAGGGGCAGATTGTCGTCAGCCGTCCGGACGACAACAGGACTAATCGTTCCCTTCACGGTTTGACCCGGGCATTGATCAATAATATGGTCACCGGCGTTTCCACCGGATATTCAAAGCAGCTCAATATTGTAGGGGTGGGTTATAAGGTAGAGTTGAAAGGAAAGGACCTGGTTCTGCAATTAGGGTTCTCGCATCCCGTCAATTATCCCGCGCCGAATGGAATAGAATTTGAAGTGGATTCCAAAGCTAATACCATCAAGGTCAAGGGAATCGATAAACAACAGGTAGGGCAGGTTTCTGCAGAAATCCGGAAATTCCGTCCCCCCGAGCCATACAAAGGTAAAGGGGTGATGTATGCGGACGAGCGCATCCGGAGAAAAGCAGGTAAATCTGCCGGTAAATAGGGTTATTTAACTATGAAAACAACGATACGCCGAAGACTCAGGCTTCACCGGAAGCAACGTGTGAAGACCAAAACCCAGCGCCATCCGGAAAAATTGCGCCTGACGGTGTTCAAAAGTGCCAAGCATATTTATGCCCAGATCATAAACGATCAGGAACGTAAAACCCTGGTTGCGGAATCGACCGCGTCCAAGGCGTTTCGGGATCAGATGAAATACGGAGGCAATATCAAGGCTGCCGTTCTGGTAGGATCCATGCTGGGTGAGAAGGCCGCTGAGCAAGGCATTAAGGAAGTGTATTACGACCGCAATGGATTTATTTACGCCGGACGAGTGAAAGCTCTGGCAGATGCGGTACGTGAAAAGGGAGTTAAATTTTAAGTTCCCGGAGTGAAACGCCATCCGGCGAACAGGAGGAAAATCGTTGCAGGATCGAAACGGAAAACAGCAAGACCTGGTAGATAAGGTTGTCAAGATCAAGCGTGTAGCCAAGGTAGTCAAGGGCGGACGCCGGTTCAGCTTCAGCGCTCTGGTGGTAGTCGGAAACCGAGAAGGCAAAGTCGGTTGGGGTCTCGGCAAAGCGAATGAAGTTCCTGAAGCGATTCGCAAGGGAATTGACAAGGCAAAGAAAAATCAGGTCACTATCCCGTTGGACGGTTCCACGATACCGCATGAAATTGTCGGGCAGTTCGGAGCCGGGCGCGTGTTATTGAAGCCCGCCTCACGGGGAACCGGTCTCATTGCCGGCGGCGCGGTGCGTGCGGTGCTGGAAGCGGCGGGGGTCAAGGATATTCTGACCAAATGTATTCGCACCAATAATCCCCATAATGTCGTTAAGGCCACCATTAATGGTTTGGTTGCCTTGCGTAATGCGGAGCAGTTTTCGAAAGCGCGTGAAAAAGCGGTAGAAGTTAAATCACCCGCGTGAATGGAATAGGAAATAATAAAACGATGATCACCTTATCTAATTTAAAAAATAATCCCGGCTCCCGTAAGAATCCCAAACGAGTGGGAAGAGGTATAGGCTCCGGAACCGGTAAAACGGCGGGACGCGGCCAAAAGGGTCAGAAAAGTCGTTCCGGCGGCAAACCGCATCCCTGGTTTGAGGGCGGTCAAATGCCCCTGCAAAGGCGACTGCCTAAGCGTGGATTCACAAACATATTTAAGAAGTCCTATGATTTGGTGAACTTGAAATCCCTGGCCGATCTGAAAGTTGATGGCGCGTTGACGCCGCAGATTTTGAAAGATAAGGGGTTGGTTCGGGGTGTCGACGCCGTAAAAGTGCTGGGCGACGGCGAACTGGCTGGGGCGGTCGAAATTCATGCCCATAAATTCAGCAAGTCCGCGCTGCAGAAAATTGAAAAAGCCGGGGGAAAGGCCGTAGTCCTTTAAATGAGCGGCGCAGAGAGTATAGGTAGCCTGTTTAAAATTCCAGAGCTCAAGCGGAGGATACTGTTCACGCTGGGTGTCTTGGTTGTGTATAGAATAGGCGCGCATATCCCGACCCCTGGAATAGATGGAGCCGCGTTAGCAGAGTTATTTGCCCAGACCAAAGGGACTATACTCGGCATGTTCGATATGTTTTCCGGCGGCGCGTTAAGCCGGTTAACGATATTTGCGCTGGGAATCATGCCCTACATCAGCGCTTCCATTATTTTACAGTTGATGACCATCGTTTCACCGCATCTGGCGCAACTGAAAAAAGAGGGGGAGCAGGGCCAGAAGAAAATTACCCAGTACACCCGGTATGGTACTATTGTCATCAGCCTGGTTCAGAGCACCGGCATCAGTGTCGGCTTGGAAGCTATGAAAAGTCCCGGCGGCGCGGCCATTGTTCCAGAGCCCGGTTGGGGGTTTCGGTTGATGGCGATCCTGACCCTGACCGCGGGCACGGCCTTTATAATGTGGCTGGGTGAACAGATTACCGAGCGGGGAATAGGCAACGGAATTTCTCTGATTATTTTTGCCGGTATTGTGGCGGGAACACCATCGGCCATTTTTAAATCAATGGACCTGATGGGTACCGGCGAGCTGTCCATTCTGGTGGTATTGTTCCTTGCGGTACTGATGGCGGGGGTGGTTGGAGCCATCGTGTTCACCGAAGGCGGGCAGAGGCGTATCCCCATCCAGTATGCGAAGCGGATGGTGGGACGTAAAATGTATGGCGGCCAAAGTACCCATTTGCCACTGAAAGTGAATACATCTGGCGTTATTCCGCCGATTTTCGCTTCATCGATAATAATGCTGCCGGCAACGATGGCGCAATTTATCGATCATCCCTGGATGCAGCAGTTTTCGGCCATGATGACGCCGGGGACGATTGTATACAGCCTGATATTTATCGGGGCGATCTTTTTCTTTTGTTATTTTTACACGGCAGTAATATTCAACCCCACGGAGGTGGCGGACAATATGAAAAAGAACGGCGGTTTTATTCCAGGTATCCGGCCTGGTAACAAAACCGCTGATTATATTGATCAGATTCTATCGAGGTTGACGTTTTACGGGGCAATTTACCTATCTTTTGTCTGTATTTTGCCGGATTATCTGATAAAATACTTCAACATTCCGTTCTATTTCGGCGGTACAAGCTTGCTTATCGTCGTTGGAGTGTCCCTCGATACTATGCAACAAATCGAATCCCACCTGGTTCAGCGCAACTACGATGGATTTTTGAAAAAGGGGAGGATACGAGGTCGACGAGGCTGATCGATGAGGTTGATATTGTTAGGTCCCCCAGGGTCCGGGAAGGGGACTCAGGCCAACCTGCTTCAGGAAAAATTTGAGATTCCCAAGATATCGACCGGAGATATCCTGAGGGCCGCTGTCAAAGACAATACGGAATTGGGAAAGCAGGCTAAAAACTCAATGGATAAAGGGGAGCTGGTCCCCGACGACATAGTTATCGGTTTGATTAAAGAAAGAATTGTGGAGCCCGATTGTTCAGTAGGATTTATCCTCGACGGGTTTCCAAGGACCATCGTCCAGGCGGAAAAACTGGAAGAAACCCTGGCGGCGATGGAGCAGGATATTGATCTGGTAGCTGACCTGGTCGTTGACCGGGATGAATTGCTGATTCGGCTGGCCGGGCGAAGTACCTGTAAAAATTGTGGAGCCATGTTCCATCAAACCTCCCATCCTCCTAAGGTTGAAGGAGTTTGTGACGAATGTGGCGGGGAGTTGTATCAACGACCCGACGATAATGAGGAGACGATTGTTAAGAGACAAGACATTTACAATAGAGAAACGGCTCCCCTTAAGGACTTTTATCGAAAGCGGGGAAAATTGAAATCCATCCAGGGCCGTGGCGGAATGGACGAAATCTTCTCCAACCTTTGTAAGATGGTGACTTGATTATGTCCAAAGAAGAAGCAATAGAGGTCGAAGGGACCGTTCTGGAACCCCTGCCTAACGCCATGTTTCGAGTGGAGTTGGAAAACGGGCATAAAATCCTGGCGCATATCTCCGGGAAAATGAGGATGCATTTCATACGCATTTTGTCCGGGGATAAAGTTAAAGTGCAATTATCGCCGTACGATTTAACGCGCGGACGTATTACGTATCGCTATAAATAAAGAAGGTGTATTATGAAGGTCAGATCATCCGTAAAACCGATTTGTATCAAATGTAAAGTGATCCGCCGACGCGGTGTGGTGCGAGTGATTTGCGAAAATCCAAAGCACAAACAGAGGCAAGGATGATGGATTTAACCCAGGTTGAGAAAGGATAGCGTGTGGGACGAATAGCAGGTGTAGACATTCCCAGGGAAAAGCGAGCGTTGATCGCCCTGACCTATATTTATGGCGTCGGACCCACTACGTCCGCCAAAATTCTTGAGAAGGCGGAAATTCCGCAGGAAGTGCGAATCAAGGATTTGACGGAAGATCAGATTGCCAAAGTCCGGTCCATCATAGAAAAAGAATACGAAGTGGAAGGGGATATGCGCCGCGCGGTAAACATCAACATGAAGCGCCTGATGGATATCGGGTGCTACCGGGGTTTGCGCCACCGGCGGGGATTGCCGGTGCGTGGCCAGCGTACCCATACCAACGCGCGCACCCGCAAAGGTCCGCGTAAACTGGTTGGCGGCCCCAAACCTAAAAAATAAATAGTAAAGAAGGCATCATGGAAAAGAAATCAAAAACAGGTAAAAAGAAAAGCAAGTCGGCTCCCGAAAGTGGTGTAGCTCATATTCAAGCCACCTTCAACAACACTATCGTGACCATCAGCGATTTGTCCGGAAACGTGGTTTCCTGGTCAAGTGCCGGTGCGCAGGGTTTTAAAGGTTCCCGAAAAAGCACGCCCTTTGCGGCTCAGGTTGCGGCGGAGAAAGCTGCCGTTAAGGCCCGGGATATGGGAATGAGAAAGCTGGAAGTGCATGTTAAAGGACCAGGGGCGGGACGTGAATCCGCCATTCGGTCATTGCAGGCGGTTGGGATGGAGATTTCCGTTATACGGGATAAGACTCCAATTCCTCACAACGGGTGCCGTCCACGTAAACGCAGACGAGTGTAAGCTCATTTAAAAGGAGTATTGGGTTTGGCAAGATATACGGATTCAGTATGCCGGCTTTGCCGGAGAGAAGGCGAAAAACTGTTTTTGAAAGCCAGTCGGTGTGAAACGCCCAAGTGCGCCATCGATAAACGCGCCTATGCCCCCGGTCAGCATGGCCAGGGCCGGACCAAATTTTCCGAATACGGCGTTCAGCTGAGAGAAAAGCAGAAAGTCCGCCGTATTTATGGTGTTCTGGAAAAGCAGTTCCGAAAGTACTTTAAAGTCGCAGACCGCAAAAAAGGGGTTACCGGGGAAAACCTCCTTCAACTGTTGGAAATGAGATTTGATAATGTCATTTTCCGGATGGGTTGGGCGGGATCCAGAAACGCAGCGCGGCAAATGGTTCGCCATCGATTCTTTACCGTTAACGGAAAGAAAGTGGATGTCCCTTCCTATATCTTGAAAAAAGGGGATGTCATAGCGCCGGTTCAAAGTAAAGTGGAAAAATTTCCGATTAAAACCGCTTTGGATAATATGAAGGGCAAAACCCTTCCCTCCTGGTTGGTGTTTGACGCCGACAAGAAGGAAGGAATCGTTCAATCTCTCGCAAGCCGGGAGGATGTCACTCAGCCCATTCAGGAACAATTGATTGTCGAGCTTTACTCGCGGTAATAGTCCCCACAATCGGAATTATTAAATCATTCAACATATCTTCTGGGTGTCAACAACAGACTCAGTCGGAGGATTGATTACATGGTGATGCAAGGCATCGTTAAACCCAAACGTATCGATTTTGACAAGAAAACCAAAACGGGGAATTACGCCAAATTCCGAGCCGGTCCATTCGAGCGGGGATATGGTGTTACCGTCGGTAATTCTCTGCGTCGGATGTTGCTGTCCTCACTGCAGGGAGCGGCCATCATCGGGGCCAAGTTCGAAGGGATTTATCATGAGTTTTCCTCGATCCCAGGTGTCATGGAGGATGTCAGCGAAATCATTCTCAACCTGAAGCAGTTGAAACTCAAGATGTCCGGAACAGCTGATCAAAAAAGAATGTATCTTAAGAAAAACACACCGGGTAAAGTGGTTGCGGGGGATTTTGAAAGTGATCCCGATGTAGAAATCCTCAACCCCGATCAACCTATCGCCATACTTGACAATAGCGGAGCGTTGGATCTGGAAGTCATCGTACAAAGAGGCCGGGGCTATGTGCCCGCAGATCGTCATGATCTCAGCGCCGAATCAGTGCAGATGATCCCGGTCGATGCCCTGTTTTCTCCCATTGAGAAAGTCAATTATACGGTCGAAAAAACACGTGTGGGCCAGTCGACGGATTTCGACGCATTGGTCATGGAACTGTGGGCAGATGGAAGCATCTCTCCGGAAGATGCCGTCGCTCATGCCGCTAAAATTGTTAAGGACCACATGCAGATTTTCATCAACTTCGATGAAGAGCCAGAGCAGGTCCAACCCCAGGTTGACGAAAAGAAGCAAAAGATGATTACCAACCTGGCTAAAAGCGTGGAAGAGTTGGAGTTGTCCGTGCGTTCCTACAATTGTCTGAAGAACGCCAACATCCAGACCATCTACGAGCTGGTGCAAAAGGGCGATGGCGAAATGCTGAAAACCCGGAACTTTGGCCGCAAATCCCTGAACGAGATCAAAGAAATTCTCGAAGAGATGGGGCTGCACCTGGGTATTAAAATCGAGGAAGAAGACCTCAAGCAGATCGCCGCCATACGCAAGAAAAAAGAAATGGAAACCGACGTCGAGCGGACCTAACGGGTAGAATCAGGAAGGAAACAAGGATAATCTCATGCGACATTTGAAATCTGGCCGAAAACTGGGCCGCACCACCGCCCACCGCAAAGCGTTGTTCAGGAATATGGTTACCGCTCTGATCCGGCGTGAGCGTATCCGTACCACCCTCGCCAAGGCAAAGGAATTGCGTGGTCATGTGGAAAAAACGATCACCCTTGGCAAAAAGGGAACTCTTCATGCCAAACGCCTGGCCCGTAAGGTGGTTACGGAAAAAGAAGCATTCGTTAAATTGTTCGGTCCGCTTTCAGAACGATATGCCCAAAGGAACGGTGGATACACCCGGATTATAAAAATCGGAAACCGCCTGGGCGATGACGCGCCTATGGCCTTCATCGAATTGGTCGACCGCGAAGAGGAAGCGCCGGAGCCCAAAGTCAAGGCAGGCAAGAAAGCCCAACCGAAAAAGGAAGACAAGAAGGCCGAAGCTAAACCGGAAAAGAAAGAAACCCAAAAAGCGGAAGCCAAAAAGAAACCGGCGGAAGCTAAAGAGGGCGATAAGAAAAAGACAGCCACCCAAAAGGCCCCCGCGAAAAAACCGGCGAAATCAGCCACCAAAAAGGCCTCGTCTAAAAAGAAATAGTTTTAGACCGATAATTTTTATAACCCCAACCGGGACCAGGTCCCGGTTGGGGTTTTTTATTTGGAAATATTAAGGAACCGGTACTCAGAAACGAAAACTGGAGGGATTTAGCCGAGGGCTGATTTGAGAGAGCGAACTTTGCTTTTTGAAGGCTCTTCGGTTTTATGCCGGTCTTTAAAACGAAAGTTGGTGTTCTCTTTGATCCAGGCCAACAATTCATCATAGGACTTGAAGTGTTCTGTGAATCCGTAGTCGCCATCGGTGTATTCGCAGGAATCAATGCTGTGCTCTTTGCAAATGTAGGGACGGGTTTCGTAGATGCCACACTTGTTCTCAGGAGTGAGGAATTCGCAAACCGAATCCACCATGATGTACCATGCCTTCCGGTAAATATAAAACGACACACCTTTGTGCGCAATTTGCCACAACATGGCTTCGAAATCCTTGCGATCCTCTGGTTCGTCCACCTCTAAAGCGAAATATGTACAGCATTTTGCCGGCAGGCATTTCTTGCATTGATCCCAGGGATTTGTGATTTTTTTCTTAGCCATGAAAATTTCCTATCGGTGGTTTAGTTCGCAGATGATTTGAGGAACTGCAAAAAACTCCCCTATGCTAGTGGTCTTTTAGGGTAAAGGCAAGAAGTTTTGAGGAGTTTTTGGGAAACTTTGGTGTCGAATTTCACGATCAAAAAAAAATTATGCGGTACGCAGTGGGCTGTTTTGCTTGTAACCGTACAACCAGCGTACGGTGGTGCCGCTAGTGTTGCGTACACTGTGCAGAGTGTACGGCTGGAATAACTATTTCCTGGCCCGGTTCGGGTTTCAAAGGTTGACCTTGTATTTCGAGCGCTATCGTTCCTTTGATGAGCATCACCAATTCGTCCACGGCATGAACAAAATTTTCCCAGGCCTGACCCGGCGGGTCGGTCCATAGATCGCAAGAATAACTCCGTCGGTTCCAGTCCTTTGTGATTTGATCCTGATCCATCATCTGTTTATCCGATGTTGTGCGTGGGTCGTCCTATCGCATTTCATGCAGGTTTCAAGGCAGGGTGAAAGCCAGATGCGCCGCAGGATTGCGCGTGTCAAATCGGTAGAGGCCTTCCTCCTGTGCGATGCGGAGGGTTGCCTGATGCTCCTCCGAAGTCGTCCGCCGGTTGATTTCGCGGTAGCGATTCTCCGTCACTTTCCACGCCGGGCGGTACTGGTCCATAATATTGATATACGTGTGAGGCGATACTTCCCGAGCGAGAAACCTCATGATATGCCGCGAATCTTCCGCGTTGTCCGGCATCACCAGGTGGCGCACCAGCACCCCGCGCTTCGCCAATCCCTTTTCGTCGAACACCAGATCGCCCACCTGTCTCTGCATTTCCTGGATCACCGCCTTCGCCGCCCGCGGATAATGTTTCGCCTTCAGATATTTGGCCGATAACTCCTCCGACCAGTATTTGAAATCCGGCATGTAGAGATCCACCACGCCGTCCATCAACTGGAGACTCTCCAGCGAATCATAAGCACCGGTGTTGTACACCAGCGGCAGACGCAAACCCATCTGCACGGCGAGAGGCAGGGCTTCCAGAATCTGCGGCACGACATGTTCCGGTGTCACGAAATTGATGTTGTGGCATCCCTTCTCCTGCAGTTCGAGCATCATCTGCGCCAGCATTTCCGGCTGTGCCTCAAACCCGTCCTGCTTCTGGCTGATATCGTGATTCTGGCAGAACACGCACTTCAGGTTGCACATCGAAAAGAAAATCGTTCCGCTCCCGTTCCAGCCGCGCAGGCAGTCTTCTTCGCCGAAATGAGGGAAATGGCTCGACACCCAGGCATAGCGCCCGGTTTTGCACAAAGCCCATTCGTTGTTGAGCCGGTCCACCTCGCAGTCGCGCGGGCACACCTTGCAACTTTTCAAGTGCCGCAGACCTTCCCGCGACCGGCGATACAACTCTCCCGTCCGGAACAGTTCCATATACGCCGGCTCAAAGTCTTTAGAATCGATTTGAAATGTTGGAGTCTTCTCAGTCATCGCGCGTCTTAGAAGGAATTGTGACTGATTATAACATTTTGGCGGATATCCTGGGTTCTCGGAACAGATAACCGTTGTTGTGGATCAAGAGGCCAGAAACAATCCAGGGACGTTTTTGAAGTGTTCGTCTTTGGTGAACAGTTTCATGCCATGCTGAAACGCCGTGGCCGCAATCCAAAGGTCGTTGGTGGGGATGGGGGTTCCCTGGCTCCGCAGTCTGGACCAGATTTCCGAATAAAATTCGGCGGTATCGGTATCGATGGGAAATACCGACACACGGGGGGAATCCAGAAAGACGGCCAGCTCGTCCCGGTTTTTCTGTTCCTGAGAGCCCGCTTTGAATCCAGCCAGCAATTCCCCCACGCTGATCGTTGAAATACCTATTCGGGGCGCGCGTTGAAGCAGGGTCACCACTTCTTCTTCGCCCCGGAGAGCATAACTGTAGATGTTGGTATCGATCAGAAGGGGAGTCATTGCCACAGCTCGGGATCGATGGTTCTTTGCGCTTCAAGCCGGCCTTGAATCTGACGGAACTCCTTTTCAGACCATTTTCCGAAGAGGTCGTCCAGATCGTGAAAGACGCGGGTGAACTTTTTATTTTTCCCTACTCCCAGGCCCTTTCTCAGAGTATCCACCAGAAACTGGTTGATGCTTTTGTTCTCTTTTTTCGCCTCCGACTTGATTTTTTGGGACAAGGCGGGGTCGATGCCCCGCAGGCTGATCATCTTTCCGCTCGCCGGCCTGTCCTTTGGAGTTTTTCTTTTTGAAAGAGTTCTGGCGGAAGCCTTGGATTTTGTTTTCATGGGTTTTCTCCTGACTTTATAATATCATAAAACAATATCATTATGATATCATTTTGTGGCATTAAACCCGGTTCAGCCACAGGGCGGTGAGGGTACAGGATTGCCCGTCCCGCTCCACCCGGCCGCGCACGATGTACGGTCCCCGGTCGTAAGCCAGCGCGCCGAACTGACGGTAAATCTTCGGAAACAGGGTCACCTCGAAACATGCCGTCGGGTCCTCCAAGGTCATGAACTTCATCAATTCCCGCTTGCCTGTACGCGTACGCTTGGCGGTAACCATCCAGCCGACCAGCGTCACCAGCCGTCCGGCGTGTTGAGATAAATCACGCGCGGCAATGATGGGCAGGATCGACCGCGGCCAGTTGTGACACGCCCCCAGTCCTGTTTCGGATAAAGTGAGTCCGTTTTCTGCCACCTCCACACCGTACAGCGCCAGCAGGTGCTCCGACACCGTCAAGTCCAGACATTCCAGTTCCGCCCATAGTTTTTCGTGTGAGTTGTACTCCCGTGTTACACAGGATTCCAGGTTGTCACCCTGAGCCTGTCGCAGGGGAGCAGGGTAAAAATGCTCCTCCTGAAATGTACGCTGACCGTTGCAGGTAGAGTTTGCTATTCGTACCGCCGACTTCATCAACAATTTCAATTGCCACAGCAGTTGCGGACGCGATTTGGCGAATGCGTCCATCGCGCCGCAACGGATGAGCATTTCTGTCTCATTGGCATCGATCGTGACCCGCGATAAAAAATTGTCCAGCGACGTGTAGGGTCCGTTTCTCCGGTTTTCCAGAATGGACTCGATAGCACTGCCGCTCAAATGCTTGACCTGCATCAACCCAATGCGGACCACGCCATGCGTGTGGGTAACCCTGCCGCCCTTCGACAGGCTCAGGGTGACAGGGTCTGCGCAGGAGGTAAACCGGTATTCGCTTTCGTTGACGTCCGGCGGCAGGAGGGTGAGACCCAGCCGCCGCGCCTCTTCGACATACGCGCAGGTGTCGTAGAACCCGCCCTGATTCGACAGCACCGCCGCCATGAACTCCGCCGGATAATGCGCCTTCAGCCAGGCGGTCTGGTACGAAACCAGCGCGAAGGAGGCGCTGTGCGCCTTGCAGAACGCGTACCCGGCGAAGCTTTCCATTTGCCGCCAGATTTCCTGCGCGATGTCCGGGGCCACGCCGCTGGCCAGCGCGCCGGTAACGAACCGCTCCCGGTAATTTTCCATCGCC
>JAOUPX010000196.1 GCA_029879645.1 Nitrospinota bacterium | reverse complement strand
TTAGGAAAGCTGGTCCTGGCCGCTCTCGTGGTGTGTGTCCACCCACTGGTTTCCCTCGCCCAGGATAAAGGCCCGGACAACTCTCTGGAAGGGGATATGGTTTTTATTTCCGCCGGACAGTTCGTGTTCGGGACCAACCAGACGGATGTGGACGGACTCGGCGCTTCCATGGGTATTCCCAAGCCTATATACCAGGACGCGCAACCCGAGCAGAAACCGTTCATCAAGGGATTTTATATCGATCGGCATGAAGTCACCAATCGCCGGTACCAGAAATTTCTGGAAGACCTGCCGACTCATCCCGAATATAAAATCATGATCGAAAAACTCGGCTATTACTCGCCTCCCAGGGATTGGAATAGAAATCAGTTCCCCGACGGAAAGGGCGACCATCCGGTGACCTGGGTGTCCTGGTTCGATGCGGCTAACTTCTGCCAATGGGCAGGCAAGCGTCTGCCGACTGAAAAAGAATGGGAACGAGCCGCCCGCGGCAATGAGGGCCGGACCTACCCCTGGGGCAATGACTTTGAACGCCAGCGTGCCAATCTGCCCAACAAAATAGGCTCGAAAGTTCCACTGTCCACAGTGGGCGCTTTCCCCAAGGGGGCAACTCCCGAAGGCGTCCAGGATTTGATCGGCAACGTCTGGGAATGGACGGACGGGGATTACGGACCCTATGCAGACACCTCAAGTTCCATTGAAGATTATAACCGGGGGTTCAAGGTGATTCGTGGCGCCTCGGTTTCCGATATCGGGCATTTCCCCGGCGACTTTTATGTCCAGGTCCTGAAAGAATTTGCCCGCGCCGGATTCAGGCAATACGCCGACCCCAGCCAGGGGGCATCGGATGTCGGGTTCCGTTGCGTCAGCAACAACGCGCCGAAGGCATACCAGGAATCCTCATCCTCTACCAAAGTTGAGGCCCAAAACCAGAAAACCGCCTCCCCTCCCGGCGGAAATCTTTTCGGGAATTCAACAGCAACTCAAGATTCAAAGACCGAGAGCGGGCCTCAGACTTCATTTAATCCGTTTGAACCGGACTCCGCCCTCCCGAAATCCGGGATACTGGCCTTAGCCCTGCTATCGCTGCTGGCCGGTTTGTTCAGTTTTCTTTCACCCTGCACCCTGCCCATCCTTCCGGCCTACTTTGCCATTACCGCCCAAACCAGCCGTGGCCGGATGACCCTGAACTCCTTCGCATTTTTCTGCGGATTGGCTTCCCTGTTTGTGGTGATGGGCGCATCGGCCAGTGCCCTGGGAAGTATTTTACGGGACTATCTCGATTCACTTACGTTCTGGGGCGGGATTCTGATTTTTGTGTTCGGTATCATGACCCTGATCGGAAAAGGTTTTTCCGGGGCCGAGTTCAAGAGCGCCCCCGCGGCGACTCTGGTCGGATATTTTTTCTTCGGAGCGACCTTCGCCATGGGCTGGACCCCCTGTGTGGGTCCGGTACTCACCGGCATTCTGATTCTGGCGGCCTCGGACAAGACGGTTGTTCAGGGGATGACCCTGCTGTTCTTCTACGCAGTGGGGCTGGGTTCGCCTTTGATCCTGATTGCTTCCGTATGCAGCCACCTTCCAAAAGATGGTTTGTTCTGGCGGCTTTTACGCGGCAAGGCATGGGACATCAAATTCGGCAATACCTCCTTCCTGCTCCACACTACCAACCTATTCAGCGGACTGCTGTTGATCTTTCTCGGCATGGCCCTCGCCCTGGGTTATATGACGTACTTTAACAGCATTATCCCCATCGAACTGCAGATCTGGTTCAGCGGATTCGAGGAAAAGATTCTGCACTGGTTCAGCTGATTTTCCCCCTTTGCAAACCGAATCCGGTTTCTGGTAAAATCGGCCCATTCGAACCTTCAAAACACCCCATTCTTAGGATTAAGCAATGAACAAGAAAATTGTTGCCGGACTCGTAATTTTGACAACCCTGCTTGGGGCTTGCTCGGGCGCTAAAACGGTCACCCACAAAAAGTGGGACGAAAACCTGAATACGGTTTACCTGCGCGATATCACAGTCAAAGGCGACTCCATGAAGGAGGCTGGCTCCCGCCTTCGCCTGGCTTTGGAGAACAAATTCGACGACTCCCTGTTTATAGTGGGGGAAGAGCCGGCAAGAACCAAATATCAACTGAAATACCAAATCACACAGTTTGATGAGGGAAACCGGTTGAAGCGTCTGGCCACTTTCGGTATCGATGACGGTTCGCGTGCTTTATTGAGTGTGAAAGTCGCTTTGATCGGTAAGGAAGGCGTGCTGGGCGCGTGGCAGGTGCAAACCTGGGTTCGGGGAGGCCTCATTGGAGGCTCTGCGGATGACGTGTTCTCCCAGGCCGCAGAACAGATTCTGCAACACATGAAGGGATATTAATCACTCCCGTCAGGAATCCCAGCGGACCAACCCGAAATACTATTTTATTTACAATCAATTACATCACCCGTTTTCAAGATTTCGCAGCAAGCGTTTCCAATATTCGATATTCGTTTTTGACTTTTTTATTTTTGTAAGCCAATCTATAGGCAGATGGAGTGCCCGAGGCGCCAGGGGAGCTTTGGGCATCATGATTCACCCCCTGGAAGAAAGGAGGTGATCCATTGTCTAACGCAAGTACAATGGGAGCTTCCGGAGAAAAGGCATAACCTTTTCAAAGGAACTCCCTGACGAACACGAAGGGCTCCACTTTTTAAAGTGGAGCCCTTTTCATTTGAGATCTACCCAAAACGAGTTAATCTATTTTTTCTAGGCATCTAAGGCTTTAAACAGTACTATAGGACATAGATTCCCTTCTCGGAAATTATTCACGGCCCCCTTTGGTTAAAAAATGGGTTTGGGATGGATTTTATAAAAAACGTTTCCATACGCGACAAACTCAACCGGATTATCCTGCTGACCACCAGTGCCGCTCTATTACTGGCGGCTCTTGGGTTTTGCTTGTATGACCTTCTTGCATTCCGCAATACGGAAGCAAGAGAACTTTCAAGTGTCGCAGATATTATCGGCGCAAAC
>JAOUPX010000100.1 GCA_029879645.1 Nitrospinota bacterium | reverse complement strand
TTATACTGCGTAATATCAGCGCCTTCCGTTTTGGTCAGCCACTCACCATTATCGGTGTAGGTGTACGTAGCTGTAGCGGTGGATGTTAATCTATCCTGATCGTCATACACAGCACCGTTGTTCTCGCGGTTGCCGTTGAGGTCGTAAGTATAGGTGGCGGTGACGACGCCGTCCTTCTTCACTTCTTTCAGATATCCGGAATCGTAGTAGAGGTAATTGAAGACGTGCGTATTAACGTCCACCGTCTCGGTCTTCTGCGTGATGCGCCCCAGCTTGTCGCGGACGTAGGTGGTGGCAAATTTGTCTGCCGCGCTCACTTGCGCCGAGTAGTTCGACACCTCACCGAATGAGCTGTATTGATACGCATCCGTCACCACACCCAGAGCCGTACCGGTGAGCAAACCATTTTTAATCGGCAGGCCGGTCCCCGGATCGATGGGATCATACCGCAGCGACTCCGCCCCGGCGGAGGTCAGCAGACTGTCCAGATCGTAACCAAAACTGATGGTATTCGCCCCATTGACCGAGCGCGAGGTGATGCGGAAATTATTCTGAGTGAGTAGCGAAACGGCGAGGGATTTAGTTCAGGGGAGGTGAAGTTAGCCTGTCCTGAGTCCTTCGACAAGCTCAGGACAGGCACTGTCGAAGGAGAGGCCAGCGTGACGCTGGACTCAATGACTGGCTTTAGTTGAGATGGTTTTTGGGAGGGTTATAAGAATTTTCGTTATGTAGTCAGGAAGAGGGCCTGTTGCCCAAAAGACTGAGAAGAAGTGTTTTTAGTATTGAATGAGTGTGATTTCATATTTTTGTTCTATTGTTTGGTATTATCGGAGGGTGCTACCGTCCGGTTGTTTGCTATGAGGCCTGTAAGTTCGTTGATGGAACGGCCTTCCGAACACTCATTTCGATTGGTTCAGTCATGCGTTTGATCATTCGTTTGATGTTCTGGATGGTTGCCGTCAGATACTCCTGAATCCTTACCCGCCATAATCTTCTCCAGCGCGCCTTTTTAAAACCCAGCGGCACTGCATATGCGAAGGACCGTTCCATCAGGTGTTGTCTCGTTTTCAGGTCCTGCTTGCCTTGTTTCGTCCGCGCCATCGCCCGCATGTTTTCCAAGTCCTCCTGCCGGAAATACCGTTGAACCGTGCGCCCGCCATTGCTCTGGGTGCATTGGGACTTGAGTTCGCAGGCATTACAGTCGTCAGGGTTGGCGGCATAATACAGGCGTTGCTTTTTTAACCTCCGGGACTTCAGATGCAATCGTTTGCCTGCCGGACAGGTGTAGGTGTTGCTGTCAGGGTCGTAGGTGAATGCGCTGTTGGAGTATATGCCATGACGCTTGCCGTCTGTTTCCTGGCTCTTTTTCAGGTCGGGCATATGAGGCTGGATGCCCTGGTCCTTGCAGGCCAGAAAGTTGTCCACCGTACCGTACTTGCTGTCGGCCACTACTGTTTTGGCTGATAACCCCGTATTGTTCCGGTGCGCTTCCAGCATGGCGTTGAACCGGTGCGAATCGTCCACATCCCCCCGCGTGACCTCGGTCGAGGTGATTACCTCAGCCTCAGGGTCCACCGAACGGTGTACCTTGTAGCGCAAACGGCAACCACCGTATTGCACGATGGCCGCATCCGGATCGGTTGTCGAACGGTACCGGTCATTGACTTCCCGGCGAACACGGCGGTTTTTAGACTCGCTTTCCTCCAACCGTCCGCAAAGCGTCTCATAACCCCTGGCCAGCTTGTCCGGTAAAGAGTGCAGGTCCACCACCGATTCCTTGGACGCATGGGCATCGACAAGGCTCGAATCCATAAACAGTTTTTCCCCATCCACAAGTCCCGACTCAACGCATTGACGCACTGTACGCTCGAACAACTCCTGGAAAATCGCTTCGCCCCATCGGTTACGCGCCTTCGATAAAACACTGTGATGCGGCAGATCATCATCCAGCCCATAACCCAGAAACCACAGCCAGTCCATCCGGTACGGCAGGGTCCGAAGTAACTCCCGCTCCGAACGGACGTTATAAAAAATCAACAATAACATCAGTTTCAGAATAACAGGTGGAGG
This sequence comes from Nitrospinota bacterium, assembly GCA_029879645.1. Lineage (GTDB taxonomy): Bacteria > Nitrospinota > Nitrospinia > Nitrospinales > Nitrospinaceae > SZUA-226. Next base: position 8,942 of record JAOUPX010000100.1, on the reverse strand, counting down.
GACCGACTCATTTCCGTTGCGGCCATACAAGCCCTGCACCCGGGCATACACAAACTCCAGGTCCAACACGGACGATACCCGCCTCAAGTCATGATCCGCGGGAATGCGTTCCTCAAGATTAACGTTATAATGAAATAAAGCGTTCTGTGATGGAGACTGACGGCTCATCATGGGAAGGACTCCCGAAAGAAATGGAACTTAAAGGAACAGGATCAACAACTTCAGAAATTATAATCCATGCAAAACAACAGGGCCATCTAATCCTTTGGGCAACAGGCCCAAGAGACTTGATAATCATCTAGGAGGCTCCTCAACGAAGGAGTACTTTGTATTCGACGAAGAATGCAAAGAACTCTAAACGAAGAGGAGGCCCGGATGCGATTATACGGCGGAATCGATTTACACTCCAACAATAACGTGATTGTTCTTCTGAATGAGAAGGACGAGGCGGTTTATAAGAAGAAACATGGCAACGATCTTATTGAGATTCTTGCCTGCCTGCTTCCTTTTCGGAAGGAGCTTGAGGGGTTGGTAGTGGAATCGACCTTTAACTGGTATTGGCTGGTGGATGGTTTGATGGCATCGGGTTTCAAGGTGCATCTGGCCAACACTTCGGCAATCAAGCAGTACGAGGGATTGAAGTACAGCGATGACCGGTCGGACGCGCGCTGGCTGGCGCATTTACTCCGATTGGGACTGTTGCCGGAGGGTTATATTTATCCCAGGGAAGAACGCGGCCTGCGTGATTTGTTACGGAAACGCAGCCAGCTGGTCCGGCAGAAAACGTCCAATCTGTTATCGGTTCAAAACCAGTATGCCCGTCAAACAGGGTCAGACCTTGGCGCTAAAAAGGTAGTAGCCCTTCTTTCAGAGGAGAGGGGCTTGAGTGGTCTGGATGCCGATCAGGCCTTGTCGGTTCAAAGCAACCTGAGGGTACTGAGTTGCCTGGAGGATCAGATTGCCCGCATCGAGAAAACCCTCAAAGGACGGGTGAAACTGCGCCAGGAGTTTCAGCAGTTGCACACCGTCCCCGGTATCGGCGACACGCTGGGGTTGACCATCATGCTGGAGACGGGAGATATCAGCCGGTTCGAGAAGGCGGGAAACTTTGCGTCCTACTGCCGTCTGGTGGGTAGCCAAAGAATCAGCAATGGCAAACGGAAGGGTAAAGGCAACACCAAAAACGGCAACAAGTATTTGTCGTGGGCATTCGTGGAAGCGGCCAACTTCGCCGTCCGTTACAACCAAACGATCAAACGCTTCTACCAACGCAAGAAAGACAAAACCAACGGTGTAGTTGCGATCAAGACAGTCGCGCACAAGCTGGCCCGGGCCTGTTACTACATACTCAGAGATCAGGTTCCGTTCGATACCACGAAAGCATTTGGATAAAGGAAATGGGATACGGAGGCGAGTTCGCAAAGGGGTTGGTACAACCATTAGATTTGATTGAACCGTTTGCGTATCCTTTTAATATAGTGCGGTGTTGCAAGGATGAATACAACGGTTACGCCCGTGTCGTGAATCATAAAGGGTCTGGATGCCACTAAGGCAAGCCATAGAATTTGTCATTTGAACGTCTCTTGAGAGACACGCATGACTTGATAACGACAGGGGACCGGCGGTTTTCTGGGGCGAACAGCCAGGGGCAGGGAAAAGAAACTTCTTCCCATCAGCCTTGATCCAGATGGGTGACTGATGCGTACCGTTAGGGAACGATATCAATAAAACGAAAACCAGGATGCGTAACAATATCCAAACTTGCGATACTGAACTAAAACCCGAATCCGTTGCCCCTCACCAGGGCAAACAGGATAACTTTACTCTATTGACAGGGGCCTCCTAATGGGTGACCCCTTTTTCACCAGGGCAAACAGGATCACTTTACCCTATTGACTGGAGCCTCCTAATGGGTGACCCCTTCTTTTAACTAGGTTGAGAGGGTAACGTTTCTTTTTCCATTAGTGCCAAAATGGATGTAGACCTTGTGAAATAAGATAGACCCGAGTGCGAGAACATTTCAGGCCCAGTATTTGGTTCCCACCAGTGCCCCGACATTATTCCGAGGACTTTTGGGGGCACGTAATCAGGGTTTTTTAAACCTTGACCAGCTTTGACCCCTTTTTCATGCAAGAGAACCACGCTTCCACTAGACCCAGAAAATGATAACCCGGAAACTAGTAATGTGTCTTTAGTAGGAATTGATTTATTTGAGAATGGGACTTTTGGCCATGAAGCAATGTTAACAAGCCGTGCAATAGGGGCATTAAATTGATCATCAAACCAAATGTTATTCCCTCTCCCAGGGTAGCCAATGAAAGAGGCTATATCCATCATGGCCACTTTATCTTGAAAAAAAGAAGAGTCAGCGAGGTCTTCTTTGGAAATAATTTTACCAAATGTATAGGCCCCTAGATCATCTGTAAATATAGGGTCACGCATTATTGCCACATCTGAGGACCCTGATTTTAACAGGCAATCTGAAAAATTATTTATCTTGAAGAATCGAGTAAATTCAATTGAAAATTGTCCAGAATTTTGTTTTGCCTCTGCTATTAATTGTTGCACATCACCTCTTAGCTCTACTTCACAAGTTTCTAATCTATACTTTGTGTCGGCTCCTAGCTTTAGGGTGGGGTCAACATTATGCTTATTCGTAACAAAAATATTTGATTCTTCACTAGTAACCCAAAATCCTGAGCCGGAAATAGTTCTTGAGTTTCCAATATCATCAAGGAAGGTTGTTCGTAAACGACAAACATCTAAAATTATATCTTGTGAAATTCCGCTCATTGGACTCCCTCTTTACTCTTTCTCTATTTTATGCTCAGCCAATCACCAAAAATACAAACACTATGCACAGTGTTAATTGAAAAACTGCTCATTGAACATTCTTTTTAAACTCGTTAAATTCCCGGCTGATAATTGTGATCGAATTTGATCTCCATCATAAAAATCAATTGGAACTTTTTTATGATTTTCCCTAACTGTTTCCAAATATAACAAAGCATCTTCTTCATACCCTTGAGAGGCATAAAACTTAAATCTCTTTTCCTTCGAATGGAAATTATTACTTTTAAGCCAGCTTTTTATTCTTGGAACCTTCTCGTCAATCCACTCCTCTAGCTCCTCCTTTTTAACAAGGTTTCCTGGAGCCATCCCCTTACACTCCACACAAATTATTCTATTCTTTTTTTCAGCAAAAATATCTATTTCTGCAGGTTCGTCATCTAGATTTTTAATATTTTTTCTAATATCGATAATGTAACCATCCTCATGGAGCAAATGGCCTATTAACATCTCCAAAAACATTGATCTTAAGTTTTCAGCCGCTCCTTCAAATTTAGAAACCCGTGAAATAATCTCAAATACACCCTTAGGGTCATTTGAAATTGATTCCGTCATATTTTCCATTATTCCAATAAGCGATTTGAGCATTTCTCCAGCATCTTTCCCTAGCATGGTATAGGTGCTAGCTATTAACACACCTTTTTTCCTTAATTGATCTAATGCCTCTTTTTCAAAACTTTCTGCGATATAAATTGGCAAGAACGGTCTGTAATTTTTTCCAGCTAAAATATGGTCAATTTTGTAAATGAAGGGTCTTATGTCAGAAGCTGACACTTCTCTGTCTAGTAAAATATCACCTACCACAAATCCATTTTTAATTTTCCCAGCTTCAAAATTAACTAATGGTCCAAGATAGCTTGGTGCAACAATATCCCACCCGAAGGGACCAAAGTTTGGAGGAGTTTCGCCTCGAATTTGAATTTTGTTGAAAGAACCCATTCCTGTATTAGCGATCCATTTTTGAAATATCGATAAAAATACGTCTTCTGCTTGCAAAACAGCACGTTGATGGTTAGATAGCTCTGAAAAACCATTCAAACAAATAATTTCTCCATAAACAGGATCATTTTGTTTGTTTATCAGCTCAACACTTTCCAACTGGTTAAGTACTGTGGAATAATGAAGCTGTTTTTTTGTATTTCTTATGGGAGCAGCAGCTACCGCTTTAAAAAATGTTTCAGGGATAACACCATAGTGGGAAATCAAACCCAGAAGGGCACGACCTGCGGACGTTCTGGTTTCCACAAGGGTTCGTTGCAAATTCTCAAAAAATATCTGCGTGCCTAATTGATTCTCTAAGTAAATAAAACTCTCGCGTCGGGGTAATTTTATTTGTTTCAAACGGCAAACCGGTTTTTTCGCCCTGGATATTTTTTGGCGGGCGGTTTCCCGTGTAATTCCCTCTTTTATTAAGGAATCAACAATATTTGAAGACCGAGAGGGGCCAAATTGTTCTAAAAAATTTTTAATCAGCATATTCGCAACTTCCAAAAAATTATGTCACACTGCTCTATTTATAACACATATCTTTATGGTTAAACAACTAATTTTTTAACCCATTAAATAATAAAGTTTTATGGTTTTTTTTAACTAAAAACTAGTCACAGTTCTTTTAGCATCTACACCAAATTTGTCATAAAATTTTAGCTATTAAAAACTTTTTGATTTTTTAATTTTTACAACCTCAAGTAGAGTTATTTTCCTCCAGCAGGCGTGGTCCAGTTCAAAAAATCCATCATATTTTTGACAAAATTTGATATCAGGGCCTAAACTATTGTAAAAAATGGCTCTCAGCTCACCCTTAGCAGTTCGTGCCACTGGGTGGTGTAGCGCGGGGAGCGCGACCCGCAACGCATTTTCCATTCCCGTTCCACGCCTTGCGCTCCGAAGAATACGGTGTCGGGTCCATGATCCTGATTGATCCGGTCCACCACGCCCATCAAATGGTCGCTTGGGCGGGGGTCGGAATCGGCAAACAGGTGCTTCTGTTCCAGCGCGGCGGGGATTAAATCCATCCTGTTATCCCGTCAAATTATTAAGGCCCCCCTCACCTCAGTCCTCTCCCCGTGAAAGGAGAGGGGTAAAATTGGGTCCAGCGGCACGCTTGCCGGGCGTGGCTCGGCAAAAAATCCATCACTTTTTCGACAAAATATTGACATACTGACCTAAGTTGTTGTAAAGTATTGAAATATGGGCATTCAGCTGAACACGGAATTTTACAATCTGATCGGCCAGAGCGAGGGCATCCTGCAAGTCTTTGATCTGGTGGAGCGTGCGGCGGACTCGGACTCCACCGTCATCCTCTCAGGCGAGAGCGGCACGGGTAAGGAGCTGATCGCCCGCGCCCTGCACCACAACAGCCGGCGCCAGTCGAAAGGCTTCGTCCCGGTCAACTGCGGCGCCATCCCCAGCGAACTGCTGGAGAGTGAACTGTTCGGCCATGAAAAGGGCGCCTTTACCGGCGCGATGCAGGCGCGCATCGGGCGCATGGAGCTGGCCGACAACGGCACCCTGTTCCTCGACGAGATCGGCGACATGCCGCTCACCCTGCAGGTGAAACTGTTACGCGTGCTGGCGGAGGGCGAGATCGACCGCGTCGGCGGGAACAAGCCGATCAAGATCAACGTCCGGTTCATCACCGCGACGCACTGCAACCTGGAGGAGGCGATTGCGGCGGGCAAGTTCCGCGAGGACCTGTTCTACCGCCTCAACGTGATCCCCATCGTCATCCCCCCGTTACGCGAACGCAAGTCGGACATCCCCCTGCTGGTCAGTCATTACCTGAAGCATTTCAACACGCTGAAGGGGAAATCGATCACCGGCATCAGCGATGCGGCGATGGAGATTCTCTGCAACTACCAGTGGCCGGGCAACATCCGCGAGCTGGCGAACTTCATGGAGCGTATGGTGGTGCTGAGTACGGACCCCCTGCTGACGCCGCGCGATCTGCCGGACAAGGTGATGAGCAACGTTCCGAAGGAAACCTGGGAACCGCTGGTGCAGGCGGAAACCAACGAAACCCCCGCGGAATACATCCGCAAGACGCGCGGCCACGCGCACTACATCGGCATGCCGGAGGAAGGGATCAACCTGAAACAGATGGTCGAGGAGTTTGAGAAGGAGTTGATCATCGAAGCGCTGGAGAAAACCAACGGCGTGAAAAATCAGGCGGCCACGCTTCTGGGCCTGAACCGCACCACCCTCGTGGAAAAACTCAAGAAAATGAAAATCCACCGGCCCTAGGCAGGGCTGGCAACTTGTTGTCCGTTCACTCGAATAGAGAATCGCCGGGCGCAAGCGGGGAAGCCCCCGCTGGCAACTTGTTATCCGTTCACTCGAATAGAGAATCGCCGGGCACAACCGGACAAGGCCCGGAGCAAACTTGCTAAACGTTAATAGCGAGTGATGATCCTTGGACGCAATTGAACATAAGCTCTGCCGCTTCGCCGGTCCCCTCCTTTGGAAGGAGGGGATACAGGGGAGGTTATGATACCCGCCTCCTTGCATTGTAGTCGCCCCATTTATGGGGCTCCTTTCAAAACCGCCCGATGAATCGGGCAACTACAAAACCGCACCCCACCTGTATCCTCCCCTCAGCAAGGGGAGGAGTATTCAATTCTCCGCATTATTTGAAATTAATCAGGGCAGGCGGAGAGTCCTCCGCTGGCAACTGGCTTACTCCCCTGACGGGGAGGGGAAATTGGCTGACCGTTAAGGGCTAATGATAATCGTCAGGCGCGCTTCGGAAGGCTTACTTTATCAGCAGCGATACTTCACGCGGGTTCGCCCCGCGCGGAGCGGCCCGCCTATTCGATGCGGGCGTTGGACAACTCCTTAGCGACTTTGATGAGATCTTCCACGAACTGCTTGTAGGCGCGGTCGTCGTCCTTGTGCTGGGTCTGTTTGACGATCTTCTCGCCGTTGGCATCGATGTGCAAGTCGAGAACGTTGATCCCCGGGGTGACGTGGTGCTTGCGGATTTCCACCTTGATGGTTTTCACTTCCATTACTGAATCTCCAAAAACGGTTGGGTACGGTTAAACATGCTGTAGAAGGCCTTTTTTCTATCATTTCAGGGGGGACGGGTCAAGACCTTCTTATACCCGGTGTCATGCTGAGCAGATTTAGCCTGTCCTGAGTTTATCGAAGGAAAGCGCGACACCGTTCCGCCCAGCGCGGAGCACCACCTGCACGCCCCCCTCCTTCCACAGGAGGGGCCGGGGGTGGTTGAATTTCTCCCCCTTCTCCGAAGGGGGCCGGGGGGCTTCTTCCTTTAACCTTCCTCCCCCTGACAAGGGCAGGAGGATGAATTTCTAACACCATTAACTCCCTGAAATTCAAGAAGTTACAAAAATGCCGAAAAATTCCCAAAAAAAGACTTAAGTCTCACGCTGTGACGCCGATAAGAGTATCAGGAATGCTGTTCCCTGAATCGGAGGCCCCCTTTGGCAGGGGAGGCAAGTGGCTTACCGGCTTTGGCTTGCGATGATTTCCACGCGCGTTTAAAAAGTGGGGTACAGCGTCACGCTGGTTCGCCCTGCACGGAGCAGGGCTTTTAAAATTTTTCTTTCCGCCGGTTATGAAAGAGCATAGTTGACTCTTGCAGGTTATCGGCGGAAAAGGAACAGACTTGAACGTTTTTTAAAATTTATTGTTCGACGGATCACGGGCACTCTCAATACAACTTCCTGATTGAGGCAATAACCCGGCCAGCGAACGAGTAAGTTAAAACAAAAATAATATGCCGCATCTTGAAGAACAGTTTCCGCCGTTCAATCCACTGATTCTGCAGAGGCCGGACGCCCTTTATCCCCCGCGGACGGAAGACCGGGAGGACGACGACGGGGCGTCCCCGATCGGTAATCGAAGCGAGGATGAAATCCCGCTTCCCGGAACGCTCGCCAACGGCATCGACCGTGTGACGATCTCCGCCAACGCGCGGGTGGTCAACCCCATCCCGCCGGGTGAAGAAATCGTGCCGGTGCCGGTGGAATTGATACCCGGGGAAAGCGAAGTGAACCCTGAAGTCCCGGAACTGCTCGATATTGAATCCGCGCGGCGCGATATCGGGGACATCGATCCCGCCGACGTCGAAGCTCCTGCAGGGGGAAATCTTCAGCAGTTTGTCGACGGCGTGCAAAATAATCGTAACTCGAACGAACCGGCACCGCGTGCAAACCGCAGTCCGGCGGAACCGGTTACCCCTCGCGCAACGTCCACACCCTTTACCTCGACCGCTCCCGTCATCCGTAATGCAGATGGCGGCGGAGGTGTGGAAATTCCCGACCGGGAAACAGTGCCGCTGTTCACCCCGGCGAATCCGGTCCAACGGGCCGGGGAACGGCAACCTGCTGAACGGACCGCCGCCGATATAGAAGAACGCATAACTCCGGCAACGCCGCCACCCGCGGGTCCTCCGCTTCGCGGACAGGCTGAACCCAGAAATCTCGTATTCGAGGAAATACCACCGAGGCAGGAAACCCAGGGACTGCGCGGCAACACGCCCGTACCCCGCGACGCAGGCCGGGTGAATATTCTTGAGCCGTCCGAAGTTCGGCCCAATCCAACCGGAATCAATATCGAAGAAACCCGAAATTTCGGGCAGGGCCGGACGCTGTCGCTGAACCTGGCCACCGAGGGCAATGACGTGACATTCATTGCGGTGGACACCGTGGAGGAAGCATTGGAGGAAGCGGGGGCCATCCTCGGGCCGGAAGTGGAAGTGGCCACGCAACCGTTTCTGGAAGAACAGATTTTCAATCCTTCCAGTCAACTCGGATTCATACCCGAGCCGGAGCCGGAAGAACAAAGCGAAGCCGAGCCGGAACGGCGCCTCGCCATTGGAGGACAGGCTCCCATTGCAACACCCATCACCCCACTGGAACCCGATAACGAACCGGAACCGGAATTGGCCGACGCCGGTGACACCGAACCGGCCATTCCCGATCTGCGTGAATTAGGCAATCGTATCGACCCGGTGATTGATCCCGCCACCGGAGAAACGGAAGGCGCGGTGGTCTCGACTCTCACCGACAACCGGCAGGTGTTTGAAGACGATCAGGAGGAACAGGCCCTGCAACCTCCCGCCTTTC
>JAOUPX010000195.1 GCA_029879645.1 Nitrospinota bacterium | reverse complement strand
GTTCTATTGTTCTGTATGAAGTATTGGAAAAGCGGCCAAAAGGCTAACGCCTCGACTTCCTATTATAAAAAACTTTAAATTTAACATACCCGTTGGGTATGTTCACCTTTTGTTTTCAGGATTTTAGAGCAGGGACAAAAATAGCCTGGCAATCGGGATAGCAGCAGGCCCCAAACAAATCCCTAAGAATCTGAAATATCAGGGCTTGTGGCGACGGTGGTGGAGGAAAACGAGCCGCTGTTATCCTTCAGGAAACTCTTTGTTCCCTCATTTTGATACACATATTTCATCTGGATACAGCCAGGCTGCTTATCGGCGCAATAAAAACTCATGAACTGAATTTTGGCGTATTTCCCATCAGCGGTGCGAACCACATAAATATTCTTGCGCGCCGTCAATTTGTGAGTAATAAAATTATATTTATACCACTGTACCAGCACCGGATTTTCTGTTTCCGTACTCGTGGCTTTATCCTGAATAAAATCCCTAAAAGGAACATTTTCCACCGCCTCAAAGGAAACCTCTCCCAGGTCCATCAGGCCCGACTGACCGAATTTATTGGTGGCGCCACCATTGGTTATGATTTTTCCGCGGCGGAAGGCCAGATCCCATTCCAGCGAGGAAGGATCATGAATCTTCACCTGCTGGCCCCGCGAAAAATCAAAGTAAGTCCATTCCTCTTCGTTGGTCGCATCAATCACAATGGTGCTTGCCGGCAATAAATTGGTATTCGTCGCGGTCACCGATTGGGCTCCACCGAATTTCCGGGTCAGCCCGTTGGCCTGTTTATCTTTCATGCTGGGAGAATCCAAAAATCCACCCATCTGCTCCAGCTTGACTGGAAGCCAGAACAGCCCGATTAATAAAATGGTGATGCAGAGATTCAGAATAAAAAGGTTCCGCCACAGCTTCTTTTTTTTCCGAATCTCCGGGCTCATCGTAGGCGGGGAGTCTTTTGCACTGGAATCAAAACTATTGCTCATGTTTCCTGAATGTTAAAGGTTTACTTGAATTCTGCCATATCACGAAAATCCTTCAAAACTTTTTTGATGGCCTCGCGAGAATAATCCTTTTTGTCCAACCAGCGGTTTTGAGCCGAGAATACATTGGCCAGGGAAACGGATTGGGAACCCACAAAGCGAGCCCCCCAAATAGCTTCCCCGGTCTGGGTGCTGATCAGATACACGCTGAACTCCACTCCCGCGCCTGGGCTGGTATCCGGCTGGTCGGCGCTGTTCCGGTAAAGTTCAGTGTAACGGGTCACGGACCCGATCAAAACCGCATCAAATTTATCTTTGGAATAGGGCAAATCGTAACCGGCGCTGGTCTCAGCCATTTTGGATACGCCCGCTGAACCCGGGTCATGTGCCTGCTCCGGTGTGGCTACTATCTTCAACTGAAATTCTTCCAGCATCCGGGTCGGAGAAACCACTGATAACTTCTCCACTGTCTCCAGTTCCGTTGAAAATTGATTGGCTACCAGATGCCCGGCATTTTCATCGGCTCCCAATCCGTTGGTCTTGTTCTCAAAAAAAACCACGCCGATCCGGCGGGCCTGCTTGAAAGCCTGGGGATTGAACACCTTGCTTTGCACCTGGTCCTCCGGATCAACTTGCAGGAGTTGATAATAATATTTGGGAAATCGCCCCTCTTTCGGAAATTTTTTCAGGTATTCCGGGATGGGGTGCGGCTGATTGATTTCACCCGTCAGGTTCGGGTTATGACTGCGGTATTCCTGCGGCGCTACTTTATGCAAAGGATGCGCGTTGAGAGACGGATTCGGATTCTCCTGGGGCATCGGAAACGCATCGCTGGTATCGATGGCCCAGGCCGGCCCGGTAGCAAATGCCAGAACCGCAACGCCAATCATGTATAATATTCCACGGATATGAATAGGGTGTCCGTAAGTCATGGATTCACCTCAATACAGGTGATTCGGAAGAAATTAAATTATTCCCTTGGTTTTCAATATATCACAGGGAATAGTGAAAACAACTGTAATTGAACTCAAAGCCCCCTCTTGGAGGGCGCAGGCAAAACCCCCTTTTATCTGAGTACTGGATTTTCTTCCTATGCCCCAACTCATTGAATACAGTCGTACTCTGATCAAAGATAAATTGATACCCGAGCGGCTGACAATCCCCGTTGAAACATGGGTTTTGCTGGGACTGACCCTGATCGCGTCCGCGGCTTTTCTGTGGGCTTTGTGGCCTAAGTTGCTCTTATTGATGCAGTCTTCCGGAGAAAACCGGCTGGATCGCCCCGCCCAAAGACTGCGAAACACCCTTCGCATCGCTTTAGGCCAAAGCAAAATGTTCAAAGACCGCCCCGCCGGGTGGATGCATGCCCTCATCTTCTGGGGATTTTTGATTTTGCTGGTCCGCGCGCTCTATTTTTTTATACTAGGCCTTTATCCCTTATATTTTGGAGTAATTGAAACTTACGGTATAAAAATCAATCATACTTTTCTAAGTTATCCGTATTATAACCATAGCGGTAGCTTCAGGTTGATTGCAGGTAGTTACCTCATTGTCAAAGATGGTGTAGTTTTATTGGTAACGCTGGCATGCGGTTACGCTTTGTTCCGCCGCCTGGTGAGAAAACCAAAGCGTCTCACCCAGTCTTGGGAAGCCTCCCTTATTCTGATACTCATTCTTGTCATCATGATATCGGATATTGTTTATGATGTGGCTCATACCCGTTTTTTGGGCGATACGCCTCCCTTCTTTTTAGGTTTTATCTTGTTGAAGACGGGGGTGGTGGAGTTTTCCTGGGAAGAATCTTATGCTGTTTTAAGTGCCGCCTATTGGACACACGTTCTCAGTATCCTGACATTTCTGGTCATTCTACCCCGCTCAAAACATTTTCATATTATTACGTCCATCCCCAACGTGTTTCTGGGCAACGTCACCCAGACCGGCAACCAGTTGAGCCGCATCGATTTCGAGGACGAGAGTAAAGAAACCTTCGGCGTGACGCGCATCGAGGAGTTTTCCTGGAAAAAACTGCTCGATCTCCACACCTGTACCGA
>JAOUPX010000099.1 GCA_029879645.1 Nitrospinota bacterium | reverse complement strand
GAGGCCGGGTGCTTGGCGTCACTGCCCTGGGAGGCAACGTGCAGACGGCGATTGTCAAAGCCTACCAGGCGGTCGGCAAAATCCAATGGCCGGGGGTACACTACCGCAACGATATCGGCCAAAAAGCGATCTGATCGAAACATCAATCACCTGTAACAATGGGAATTATTATGGCAAATAAGAAACTTTCTTCGGGAAGCCGGCTCCCAGAATTTATCCTTCCGCTTGTTAGTGGTGGAGAGGTTGTCCTGGGAAAACCGCAAAGTGAAGGTAACTGGCAATTGGTGTTTATATATCGAGGTCTGCATTGCCCTCTCTGTAACCAGTACTTAAAAAAGCTGGAAGGCCTGAAAGACAAGTTTCTTGCGGCAGGTGTTGAAGTGGTTGCCTTATCGGGGGATCCTAAAGAAAAAGCTGTGACGATGGTAGAATCGAATGGGCTTTCTTTTCCTGTGGCATTCGGGCTTTCCATTGAACAGATGCAGGATCTGGGACTTTATATTTCCCATCCACGTTCCCCGGAAGAAACGGACCGGCCCTTTCCAGAGCCTGGAATGTTCGCCGTCAATGCAGAAGGTAAAGTTCAGTTGATTGATATTTCAAATACCCCGTTCAACCGGTCCAATCTGGAGGAGTTGCCCGAAACCGTAGAATGGATTCGGGAGAACGACTATCCGATCCGGGGCACTTACGAGTAAGCTCACCTTTCACCGCCGAGGACGCAGAGAGCGCAGAGCACTCTGCGGTAAAATTTAATTCGGTAAGGGGAGGATCAGTCCAACTGCGGTTCTTTGATGTCTTCGACCGCTTCCATCTGCTTGTTGAAGAGTTTGGCGGAGAGAGCCCAGGCACCCCAGGCAATAAGCACGATGGTTCCGATGCCGATGGCCGCCCACAGGCCGACATTTCCGGATTCACCCATTCCTCTTATAAAGATGAACATTCCCAGCGGCAGGGCCATGATGAACCCGAAGCAGGTGAGTAGCATGGAGCTTCGGGCGTAATACTTGGGCCGAACGTCGATATTGAGTTCGCTCAGATATTTCTGATTTTCCGGCATGGCGGCATCGAGCAGTTCGATCTCGCCCTCGCATTTTGGACAATATTGGCCGCCCCAGAACGCGTTCTTGCACTGCAAACAAAATTTGACCATAATTCGAATCCGGCTCTATGAATGGATGGGACATCATACCCCATCCCGCCAGCAGTCCAAAGAGGAAATAATATGTCCGAAAAACAGCTCATCATACTGGCCCACGGCGGGGCCGGCTCCGACAACGCCCATTCCGACGGCACCGACCGCGCCTGCCAGCTCGGGTTGGAGCTTCTGCAAGCCCGGACCCCGGTTCTGGAAGCGGCCTGCCGGGTGGTGGAAATTCTGGAAGACGATCCCCGTTTCAATGCCGGCACCGGATCGCGCAAACGCACAGATGGAACGGTGCGGATGGATGCCGCCTGCATGGACAGCCACAGGCGGTTCGGGGCGGTCTCGGCCCTTCAGCACATAAAAAATCCCATACACGTCGCCCGCCATGTGGCCGATTCTGAAAACCGGTTACTGACCGGGGAAGATGCGCTTCAATACGCCTTGGAACTTGGTTTCGAGAAGGTGGACATGACCGGGGGCAACTCCATTGCGCCGAGTACCGATACCGTGGGCGCGGTGGTGTTTGATGGCACAAAATTCGCCGCTGCGTTGAGCACCGGAGGTACCGGCGGATCGCGTCCGGGCCGGGTCGGCGACGTGCCATTGATCGGATGTGGTTTGTACGCGGGCGAGCATGGCGCGGTTTGCTGCACGGGTCATGGCGAATCGATCACACTCAACCTCACCGCCTACCGGACTTACGCAATGCTGGAGCAGGGCATCGCTCCGCAGGAGGCGTTGGATATTGCACTTTCCTGGTTCGAGGATTCGCAGGATATCGGCCTGTTGATTGTCAATCCGAACGGCCACGCCGGCGGCTCCAATCGAAGCATGGCCTGGTCGACTCTTACAGGTGCCCTTTGAATTTCTCTTTATAGCCGGGAGAGGTGGTTGGAGTGCCCGCTTTGTGTTCATGGCTGAAAATGGTATATTTGGGCTGAGGCGATATTGGTTTTCCGTGAATCTAAAATTTTATTGGAAAACACGCGTGACACTTCACCAAAGCTTCAGTATAGGGCTCATCATTTTACTTTTGTCCGCCTGCTCCTCGGGGAGGGGTTTGCAGGTAGAGAAAGGTTTTCCCGCTTCCACCGACTCTCAGCAGTTTCCCTCTTCTGACCCCGAGAGCACTGAACGAAAAACTCTCGCGCTCCTGACCTTTGCCGATCAATCCTATGAATGGAGAAGCCGGGCAGTTGCCCTTTTCCCAGCCATCGAAAGTTCTCAGGATTCCCGTAACGGTAGGATTTTGTCAAAGGACCTGACGGCCATGCATTCCCTGGTTACCCGCTACGTCCGTCGCATCCGAAGACCTTTAATGCAACTCCTGGGCTCTCCCTATATTCATATGGATCTGAAAAACGGGCTCCGCATTCAAACGGAGCGCGGCACGTATGTGGAGCGTCAGGTGACCTGGTATCAGGACAGCGCTGGAAGAGTGTCCAGGAATAAAATGGATTTTGGGGAGGACGGTTTTTCGAATGAATTCCAGGCAGACGTGTATCATCTCAACCCGGAGGATTTGCGAGGCCGGACTTTTGTGAAAGAATTCAAAGTATCTTTGGCCGCTTCACTTTTGCTGTTGGATAACTTTGCGATGGGCTTGGAGCCGTATTTCCAAAATAAAACTTTGAGGCGAAGCTTGTTATACGATATCCCCGATTCGCAATGGAGTGTTCGCCAGGAAGTTAAAAATATCTGGCTTAATTATGAGAAGTATCATCAGTCCGAAAAATTAATTCATGCTCTTGAAATTTACTGGAAGTTATCCAGTCTAAACCGTCATAAGGGCGGTGAATCCATTGATCCGCTGGAGCAGGAGTTGGATTCTATTATTGAGGATAGTCTGGCCTACGGGGAATTAAAGCAAGATCCTCGAGGCAAGGGTTTGTTTGAACGTATTTATGCCAGGGCACGAATGCTTACGAAGCGGCCTCGTGACGAGTGGTTTCGAATCCGTTTTCACGCGACACGTTTGCTCAGCAAGGGGTTTGGTAACAGCACGGGAATCATTAATTTCCGTGGCGGTAAACTCAAGGATCTTGCCCAAGCAGAGTACGATGATCTGGTTTCGCAAATGAAACCTCTGGATATCCTGTTGGAAAAAACTCCCTTCCGCCTTACGGACAAGTTCATTCCCGGATTTTACGGGCATATGGCGATCTGGGTGGGAACCGAGAAGGAGCTCCGGGAAGCGGGACTCTGGGAGGAGCTACCCGGCTATTACAAGATAGCGCAGGAGCGCTATTCCTATGATGGGCCGCCCTTTCAGGAGTCTATCCGCCAGGGAAGGCATATTGTGGAGGCGTTGCGCCCCGGTGTGGAAATCAATAGCTTGCAGGAATTTTTAAATGTCGATGATCTGGTTGTGCTCCGGGCGGACGAATGCGCGGAGGGATCTTCCGGGCCCCGTTTTTGCCTGACCCCGGACAAAAAGAAGGCATACCTTTTAGAGGTGTTCAAGCAGTTAGGTAAGGATTATGACTTCAATTTTAACGTCAATACGGAAACCGACATTGTGTGTTCGGAGTTGGCGTACCGGGCGTTTTTCGATATCGACTTTGAAACCACCAAAACTCTGGGAAAACATTCCATCAGTCCGGAGCAGATTTTGTTGAAGGGCGACGGCAGGGACGATCCTTTTCATCCCGTTCTCATGTATTTCAGCGGGCAACGAGTGCATGGGGATGTAGATTTCTTGCGCCGTCTGCTGGGGTTTATCATAAACGGGGATATCGATGCCGTAGAGCAGGCGATCCAATCCAGGGCCGGATTAAACTGAGACACTCATTTCGTGAGCGAGGTCTGTAGCCAGATATGAACGACTCCAAAAAAAAGGCAATAACTGGGTGTGTGGTGATGGCCCTGTTGTTCTTCCTTGTTTCCTGCGCGGGACTCCGTGTCGATCCGCAGGAAGTCGATGAAGCTCTGGAAAAATATACTGACACGACCCTGGATTGTTCCCCGGAATTAATTCACGACTGCTCTCTGGACTCACCGCTTCAGGAACTGGCCGATCGCGCATCGGCGCACCAGGCAGGTTCCTCCCGGCACTTTGTGAGATTTCTGGAGTATGGAGATGATGCCCTGGTGGCGCGGGTGCATTTGATTCGATCGGCGCGGCACTCCGTTCTGATTCAGAGTTTTATCTGGGGAAAGGACGACACGTCTTATTTTATCTGCCAGGAACTCCTCAAGGCGGCACGGCGCGGCGTACATGTCAAGGTGCTGGTCGACCAGCTGGGTCTTATGGGGAAGGGACCGCGTCTGGAAATGGGGGCGGTGGCCCACGAGAATATTGAGATCAAAATCTACAATCCGGTTCTCGACAAAGTTCATATGAACTATCTGGAAATGCTGGAAGGCGCTTTATTCCAGTTTGGAGCCTTCAACCAGAGAATGCACAACAAGCTGATGGTGGTGGACGGGAAGATCGCCATTACCGGAGGACGTAATGTCGAAGATAAGTATTTTGATATGGACCCGATTTACAATTTCAAGGACCTGGATGTTCTGGTGGCGGGGCGTGTGGTGCGCGATATGGAGCGATCCTTCCTTCAATACTGGAAGCATGAGTTGTCGGTTTATGTTCAGGACCTCACAGATGTCGCCCGCCAACTGGTGGGCATTAAAGACACCAAGCCGGTGCAGGAGCTTTTGAACGCTCCTGTTGTCACCCGATTGCAGGAATTCGACAGAAAGGCCTCGGATCACGAGTTTATCAAACATCGTTTTGTAGCCACGGCCACGGAAGTTCATGGCCGCGTTGACTTTTTTGCGGATGCACCGGGCAAGACGGATAAAGAGGCCCCGTTGTCGCCCGATACCCTGTCCGCACGGGAAGCCCTGTTCCAGCAGGCCCGTCAATCCTTGGTCATCCAGACCCCCTATCTGGTATTCAGCGATTTTGCCCTGGGACAGTTTGAGCGGCTGCGCAAAGAAAATTCCGATCTGGATATCCTCATTTCCACCAACAGTCTGGCGGCGACGGATAATTTTCCCGTATACGGGAGTTCCCTTAAGCAAAAGAAACGTTTGATTCATGATCTGGATATACGCATTTTCGAGTTCAAGCCGGTTCCCGGAGATGTGCGGGTCATGAATCGAAACTATGACCAGTTGATCCGGGAAAAGCAGAAGATTCCTAAAAATATTCTGGAGCAAATCAGCGATATCTGGCAAAACCTTTCGCCCGGACCCCGGACGGGTTTGCACGGCAAGTCTTTTGTCGTGGACGGGCGGATTGCCTGGGTCGGATCGCACAATTTTGATCCCCGCTCTGATAATTTGAACACCGAGGCCGCGCTTGTCATCTGGGACGAACGGGCCGCCCAGGCCCTGCAAACCAGCATTTTGTTCGATACCGAACCGCAGAACAGCTGGGTGGTGGCCAGACGCTGGAAGATTCCGGTATTTTCTATTATTTCAGGAATGTTCGAATCGCTTTGGCGATCTCTCCCCGCTTTTGATGTCTGGCCGTTTTATTGTTGCACCAGTTTCGAGTTGCGCGAGCAACAGTCCCCCTGTCCCAGCGATCATCCGGAGTTTTATAAACGTTACAGGGCGGTGGGTCCTTATCCGGAAATGAATCTCAACTCCAAAGAGATCAAAACACGCCTGTTCAAAGCCTGGGGGGGATGGGCCACGCCGATTCTTTAGGGGATCCTGTTGCGACCGGGAGCCGACAAACCAGGATTGGAATCACACTACAGTCAATGGAACCTGGTCGGGGTCGAAGATCCACTGACCTTGGGTTATTGATCAAAAGCCCCCAAAGTCAAACAGAAAGATTTTAGCGAAGCACGGCCTGGTCAACCATTACTGGGGAAAATAATAGTTCAGAAGAAAAAACCCTTGGGAGGGGAAGTTCCCAAGGGTTCTATGTGCCTCTTTTAAAGATCCACAACTATTCGCCTATTTTCAAGCTAACCCTTTCTGCCACCTGACCATAGGCTCTATGTTCAGTGTGATTGGAAATTTCCTGTTGGATAATATTTATAAACATCCATTGGCCTTTCATGCCAATATTTCCATCGAGCTCTAAGTATGCCGGACTTGGATTGTTGTTTCCATTACCACCTCCGTTACCTCCTCCACCGTTCCCGTTACCCCCTCCGGTTGTAGCGCCGCCATTATTCGCTCCACGGAGATTATTACAAATCTCCAGATTGTTAAAGCGGGTTTCTATGGCTAATTCGATTATTTCAATAACTGTTTTTACGAGGCCCAGATAAAAAGCCAAAGGATTACCGCCGGGAGTTGCAGAGCCTTCGCCTACCAGTGAAAGATTCAAATCGTCATGCAATGTATCGACTGTAAAGCCAAGACCTGTCTTCAAATAACCCAGAACAAATAAAATACGATTCAACCGTATGGGATCCCAGCTATTCTGGTTGATGCTCCGGTCGCAAAACCTGTCCGTCGCAGCTACCTGTCTGAACTTGGCCAGTGATAATTGCGGCTTGGACAGAATAAAGTTGTGGGCGCCCGCCAAGTTCAGAGAAAACAGTTCCGGATCGTTCAATTCATCAAAAATCAATTCCAGCTCCATGGGCAATTGTTGCAGAATGGGTGCGCGTTGCCATGATTCGTAGAATGCCCACATAACCACCGGTGGCGGCAAGTCTACAAATTTGGAAATAATATCACTGGTTTTATCCAACCCTGTTTCTGCTATGATGGGAAATCGGTCGGATAATGCGCCCATTTCCTGTATAAAATTCCGCAGATCGGCGCGAAACTGTTCGCAGGGGGACCCCGTGCCGCACTTGTCATTCAGGTCGCCGACAAAGTCTACATAAGGGCCTTGCCGGGTTTTCAGCCAGACAAGAATATCTTTGATGGTTTCCTTAAGCAGTTGGCCTTTATCATTCAGTTCGGCCAGTTGGCTTTTAAACCTTTCGGCAAAATTGCCTGCGAGGTTGGGATTCAGATCATCCAATATCAAACGCATCTGATCGACCTTGGGTTTCATATCAACAATTCTCGAATGTATGGGACCCGTTTTGCCAAATACGTCTGACACTTGATTCTTGACAGTATTTATTTCATCATCTACCCAATCCCTATTGAATACTCCCGCATGAACTGGGTCCGCAAGCAGGAGAAGAAAAACTCCCAAAAGAAGAAAATTGATTCTGGGAAAATATCGTGAATTGTTCACAACGGTCCCTCCTATTTTTCTAAAAGTTATTTAGTCTGAATTTAAGGTGCTGGAAAATTTGAAATCTAATTTATTTGGGGTAGTCCGTCAACAATTAATTGACATTGGAAGGATTACAGGGCTGGTGAGTATAAATAAAGCTTACAGGCTTTTCTGTGATTTTGTTTGAGCTTTTTTTAAACAATAGTCAATGGAACCTGGTCGGGGTCGAAGAGGGTGGTGATGTCGTGGAAGCGGATGCCGGAAAGTTCGAGCGTGGTCTTGATCCGTGTGCCGTTGTACACGAGATTCCATATTCCATTGCCGAGTTCGGACAGGTTGTCGATGGTCTGGCTGAGCGAATCATCCCGCAGAACCCCGAACAGATCGAGACCGGTTACCGCCCACTTGATGTTGATCTCAAGAGCCCGGCGATAATAGGCCAGCTCCAGCTGCACGGCATTGAGGTTTTTACGTAACGGATGCAGGTGCCGCGCATCGGGAAATAATGTTTCGAAATCTTTTTCAATCGCCCGCGCTTTCCATCCCGTGAGTAGATACCCCACGCCCCGCCAGTCGAGCAGTCGCAATTGTTGCGCGTAACCGGTCACCCGGTCGACCAGGTCGCCGGTCATGGCAGACGCCAGGTGCAGGTTGGGATGCTCTTTCTTTTTGAGTTCGTTCAAGGCTGAAAGGTCCTTGTACAATTCACGCAGGCAGGTGTTGAGGTGGGCGATGCTTACCGGGTCGCCGGGCTGGCGCGTGTCTTTCAGTGAATGTTGCACGACATCCAGGTTGCGGTCGGCCTCCTCGGTGTAATTGATTTCCGGCAGATCCAGCAGGCGGTGAAAGCTTTCCGGCGCCAGGAGAGGGTCGATTCCGGACCGGTCGATCAGCCACTGCCGCCCCTTGCGGATGCGGAGCACTTCGCGCAGGGTTTCCACCAACTGGTCCAGCGGCTCACCCGACTGCTCGAAGGGCGTCAGGTCGGTACCCGCGCTCAGGATTTTTTTAAGAATACGTATCGGGTCGCGCATAGTTTAATAGGTTCATGCTGAGCCTGTCGAAGCATGGCACCGTGTCGCCCTTCGACAGGTTCAGGGCGATACGGTTACACATGGATCAGAATTATATACTACTTCGCTCGATGAGGACGGTCAGGTCGGGGGAAAGATTTTTCTGCAGGATGCTCTGGATGGCCACCAGCGTACCGGACTCGGCCTTTGAACAACTGCCGCAGGCTCCCTGGTACCGGATGCGCAGGACGTTGTTTTCGAAGTCTTCGACCAGCACATTGCCGCCGTCCGCCGCCAGCAGGGGCCGGATATTCTCATCCATGTAGGCGTCGATGACTTCCATTTTGATGGGATCGCTGAAGGTATCGAATTCCTTCAGGTCCACTTCATCGAGAATGGTTTTTTTCTTTTCACCCGCATCCTCCGCATTGTCGTAATAGACCAGCGATTCCTCGATGGTCTGGATGACGGGATCGATCAGCATTTCCCATTCCTCGGCGGAGTCGAGGGTGACCGACACGAATCGGTCCTGGATGAGCAGGGCGGAAACCACGCCGAAGCTGAACATCGTTTCGGCGAACGGATCACCTTCGGCCTCAATATCGTTGTTGAAGGAACGCATGCCGCTGGCGATCGCCTTGGTATTGAGGTTGAACTTGAGGGCCGCCGGGTTGGGTGTCGGCTCCGTCGCCACGACCATGAATTTTTTCTTCTGAGCGTTCATTCGGATTCCTGGAAAAATATTAAAAAACCCGGAATACCCGACAGGGAAGCCCGGAACCAATGGATTATAAATTAAGATGCTGCAAAAGATAGGGGGATTCAAAAACGCTGGAGGTTGGGATTGGATTTTTGCCGAAAACCTGTTACATTTCTTCACCGGGCAAGGCCCGGAACTAATTTACTCCCCCTTGTAAAGGGGGCCGGGGGGATTCTTCATTTGAGTCGTCCCGAGCCGATAGCCTGTCCTGAGCTTGTCGAAGGAAAGGGTGGCCCGGCGATCCAGGGATTGCTTCAAGACATTGCGAGCGAGGGTGGCGGAATTGGTAGACGCCCAGGACTTAAAATCCTGTGGGAGTAATCCCGTGCGGGTTCGATTCCCGCCCCTCGCACCATTCCTCCGCAGAGGGCGGAATTGCTGCCGACGAGCAAAACGCTCCAACCTGGATTAGCATTTTTCTTTCCCCCCTCACCCTTCGTTCCACTCCATCGTGAAAATTCTTTAGCCCTGATCCGGGTGATCCTGCGCTCAATATTCGCTGGGAGGCGAAGGGACAGGCTCCGCCGGCAGCGAAACGGTTTCAGCAACCCGGTTCGACGGTTTGTTAGGCGACATGGGAGAAACGCTTTCATCCCGTGGGAAGGGTTATGGAAGAGCGGGTTGCCCGAAAAGCGAGCTAATGGGCTGCGACTCCTATGCCGGTCCCCCTGCCTAAAATTTTCCATTACCATTATCTATCGGAAAATCAATGCTTCCGGATTCCGTTCCCGGAAAAATCCGGGGAAGCGCTTGTGATTGGACCGGACGGGCTTTAGCCTGTAAGCCTGAGGGGGTCAATTACAGGAGGCAGATATGCGGCGGGAACAACCGGTCCAAAATCCCTGGGGAGTGATCCGGCGGGGAACCAGTTATTTTTTAATCCTGATTTTATTTACCTTGTCCATTGTCCAGCAGAGTGAGGCGGGATGGATTCATACCGAAAGTGAAGAGTTTGCGGAGCAGTTCATCTACCTGATTCAGAAGGGAGACCTGACGGAACTCAATAAACATCTGGAACCGGGTCTGCTGAGTGAAGAAAATCAGCAAGCCCTCCAGAAGGCGATTGATATTTTCCCCAAGGGTAATATCAAAGAAATTACCCGCCTGCAAATCAATGTGAATTACGGAATGGGCAACGAGGGGCGAACGGAGGAATTCCAATTCTTTGTATTAATGGACACGACTGCATTGATTATGGAAGAAGTCCTCAAGGTGGAGGGCGATCGCTATGTGGTTCATGGATTTCATTTCAATCCGGCGCCTATGAATATGATGCGCCAGTTTCCTTTTTCGCTGATCAGCTGGGTGCAACCCAAAAACGTGTTCATGGCCGCCGGGGTGCTCAATATCCTGCTTATGATCATTGCTCTGATTTTCTGGTTCATCAAGCCCATAAAAGTGAAACTACTGTGGTTGCCGTTCATTTTTGCGGGAATCACGGAAGCTTCCGCCCAATGGGTGGACGATGGGCCCTGGGATTTCAATCTCCTGGCGATAAAAGTGCCATCGGTCTGGATTGATTTTGCCGGGCAGGACCCCTGGAGTGTTGTGGTTTCAATTCCGCTGGGCGCCGCCGTGGTTTTGTTTTTAGGGCTGACGGCCATGCCCGAACCGGAGGAGTTAACCGTTCCCGCGCGGCCATCCAACGGAATGCCGCGGCGTGCACCGGCCCAGCCGAGACAACGGCCCCGGCCTCAACCGTCAAAAGTGGGGAAATGAAAGAGTAATCTGGCATGGGAAAATCCTGGAATGCTCGGTCATGGAGCAAAAGAGTCCCGGAAAATTATCGTGAGACAAGAGAGGGGCGGCGGCGCCGGGCAGGAAAGAAAGTTATTTTCACTTGGGGGAGCCATCCAGTTCAGAAGTCAACCATTCCTCAATCGCAGGAAGTTGGTATCCTTCCGTTTATCAAGGGGTTTGCTGTGGGATTCCAAAGATTTGAAGGGCGCAATTGAATTTACCCGGATTAGGCCCTACCCTGATAAGGCAGGTGGGTTTCCCTGCTTAGTTGAAGGCTGAGGAAGCGTTCGGCTGTAGCGCTTCTAA
>JAOUPX010000021.1 GCA_029879645.1 Nitrospinota bacterium | reverse complement strand
GGATATTATTAATGATCCTGACCCCCGCCACAACCTGGGCGGAGGACACCGCCTTTAAGGACGACGAGACCTTTCCCCAGCCCTACATATATTCAGATAAGGAACTGGGCAGTGGAGAACCCAGGTTCACACTCAATGACAGTGGCGTATTGCCGAAAGGGCTGTCTCTCGCGGTACAACACCGGACCCGTTACGAAACCCTGAACAGCCAATTCCGGTCCGGTGGCACCGGGAGTGACCAGATTTTATCCCTGCGAACTCTGGCTCAGGCCACATGGCGCCTCCCTTCAAATTTTCGGGTTCGACTGGAACTTCAGGACTCGCGTGCCGAACTGGCCGACACAGGAACCCCGATCAACGCTGCCATCGTCAATACCGCCGAACTTCTGGAAGCCAACCTGCAATGGCGCGCATCAGATCTTTTCCAGGAGAACAGCCGTAGCCTCCTGCGGGGAGGACGCCTCACGATGGACATTGGCAGTCGGCGCCTGGTGGCTCGCAACCGGTTTCGCAACGCGATCAATGCTTTCACCGGCGTGGACTGGATGTGGAAAGGCAACAACGGTAACACGCTTCGCACCCTGCTGACACTTCCGGTAAATCGGTTACCCAATTCTCCGGCGGCTCTCCTGGACAACGAAGCATCATTGGATGAGGAAACTCTGAATCAAATTTTCTGGGGCGTGTCCGTGACCACACCCAATCTTTTGTGGGGAAACAAGGCTGAGGTTTATCTATTCGGACTCCACGAAAAAGACGATCCGGACTTTGCGACCCGAAACCGTGAACTTTATACCCCGGGACTCCGGTTATACCGTTCAGCCACAAAGGGCCGCTTCGATTACGAGTGGGAATCGATCTTCCAGTTTGGTCAATCGCGCGCCTCCATTTCCCCCAGTGACACCCGCGACCTGAATCATTTCGCTCATTTTCATCATGCGGAGTTGGGTTTTACCTTTCCTGTCGCCTGGTCACCCCGACTGATTCTGGCTTTCGACTACTCCAGCGGAGATAGCGACCCGAATGATGGAACCAACGGCCGGTTCGATCCTCTGTTTGGTGCAAACGTTTTTGATTACGGCCCAACCAGCATCCACCGGGCGTTTGTCCGATCCAATGTCACAGGCCCCGGCGTGCAACTCAAAATTCGGCCCCACCCCAAGGTGAACGCCTATATACACTACCGCGCCTTCTGGCTGGCTTCGGACACCGATGTTTGGGCCGGGAATTCCGGATTGAGAGATTCAACCGGGAGCTCCGGTTCCTTTCTGGGGCACCATTTATTTTTGCGGGGCAAATGGCAGGTTCTTGCCAATATGAACATTGAGAGCGGTGTAGCCTACCGGATCGACGGTGACTTTCAGAAGGCAGTTCCAAATTCACCGCACGAAGGCAATACCGTGTATTCATATATTCAAACAACTCTTGCGTTTTAAGTGAAGACCTCCCGGTTTACTACAAATCTACAGCCACAATAAAGCTATTTTAACAATTGATTTTTAAAGAGCCCAGTGTAACGAAAAAAATATAATCAATGAGATTCATCTATTGCTTCTTCAAAATCATTCATGGATACTATTTTATCAGGGTATGCATTTATCCCTAACCCTCTTATTTATGCAAACTATGTTCACCTGTTTGGAGTCCAGCCTGCAAGAGTACACCAATCATTCCCGGTCACTTTAGTTAAAATTAACATTGATGGACTTCTTGAAAAAATTCCAATACGATCCTTCTAATCTACGGGGCGACCTGTTTGGCGGCATTACTGCGGGAATTGTCGCTCTTCCCCTGGCGCTGGCCTTCGGTGTGCAATCCGGAATGGGTGCTATTGCCGGCCTTTATGGCGCTATTGCCCTAGGCATGTTCGCGGCCATGTTTGGGGGTACGCCCACCCAGATCAGCGGTCCCACAGGCCCCATGACCGTCGTTTCCAGCTTGGTGGTACTCACCGCCATCGAAAGTACGGGTAGTTTGGAAAATGGCTTTGGAGTGATCATCACCATTTTCTGCCTGGCGGGCGCCTTTTTAATTTTGTTCGGTTTTCTCAAACTGGGCACCTACATTAAATATATCCCTTATCCGGTTGTATCGGGATTCATGTCCGGCATTGGGATAATCATCATTATCCTGCAAATTTTTCCCTTCATGGGACAAGCGTCCCCAAAATCGATCCTTGATGTTTTCAGACAATTGCCCGAAGGCCTGCAGCATATTAATTTTGAGGCGGTACTGGTCGCTGGCGCAACCATTGCCATTATTTATATTTTCCCAAAATTCACCAAGTCCGTCCCCAGTTCGCTGGTCGCTTTACTGGCTATCAGCCTTTTCGCCAACTGGATGGAGCTTGGCGTTCCTCTTATCGGTCATATTCCCAAGGGTATTCCTGAGTTGCAAATCAGCAAGATTTCCTTTTCCGGCATGGAATTGAATTTGATTATCGAACTGGCCCTGACGCTGGCCCTGTTGGGCGCCATCGATTCCCTGCTTACATCAGTCATTGCGGATAACGTTACAAAAACCAAACATGACAGTAATAAGGAATTGATCGGCCAGGGAATCGGCAACATGGTCGCTGGAGCCATCGGTGGTCTGCCGGGAGCTGGAGCGACGATGCGTACTCTGGTGAATGTCAACGCCGGCGGCAAAACCCGGGTGTCGGGGATGGTCCACGGCATCCTGCTATTGTTCATTCTTCTGGGAGCAGGAGTGTATGCCGCCCAAATTCCACTTGCTGTACTTTCTGGCATCCTGATTACCGTAGGTATCGGAATTATAGATTACAAAGGGTTTCGCCATATCCAACACGTTCCACGGGCAGATGCGGTGGTGATGCTCCTCGTTTTAGCCCTTACCGTATTTGTCGATTTGATTCAAGCCGTGGCTGCAGGAATGATCTTATCGTCCATCCTGTTCATGAAACAGATGAGCGATCAGGGAGGAAGACGAGTCACTATTTCTCCCCTGCGAGATTATTTAAAAGAGGTACCCTGGGATGACGAAAATATTCCTGCCAACATTACTGATAAGATTTTTGTTAAGCACCTGGAGGGCCCACTGTTTTTCGGCTTCGCCCCAGCATTTCTGGAAATGGCCAAAACCTTGCCCGACATCCTTGTAGTTATATTCCGCATGAAGCGGGTTCCTCATATAGATCAGACCGGCCTATATGCATTGGAAGAGGTCGTCATGGATCTGGAAAAAAGAGGAATCGCCGTTGTGATGACTGGCCTAAAGGATCAGCACATGCGTATGTTAAGACGTATCAATATTATTCCGGGCTTGATCCCTGAGAGATACCTGTTTGAAACCTTCGAAGATTGCATCGACTGGTTGAATCAGGAATTGAGCGATTCTGACTTTTCTGACATGCATCGATTTTTCGAAGATCTGGGCAAAGGAGAAAGCAAAAGACTCACACCGAGATATCGTTTATAATCAGATATTAAACCATGCTCACTCAAACGCTGTTCAAAGCTTTGACATGCTAACAATTAATCGCAAGTTGCTTAGATTTAA
Source organism: Nitrospinota bacterium (assembly GCA_029879645.1). Taxonomy (GTDB): domain Bacteria; phylum Nitrospinota; class Nitrospinia; order Nitrospinales; family Nitrospinaceae; genus SZUA-226. Next base: position 29,726 of record JAOUPX010000021.1, on the reverse strand, counting down.
AACAACTTATCGTATTTTTATATTCAGGGGAAACCCGTTCCATTGATACTTATTTAATATTGTTTTCCCCAAAGCCGTTTAAGTATAATTTAAAGGTTGTTGCATAAATTTGATTACCAGCAATTTTTTGTCATTAAGCCTTACCAATACTGATTTCCTTGAAAGCATATAGCTGAGGGAACTATAGCGATGAGTATGCCATCCAACGCACCGGAAATCCCCAAAGGTGATCTTGCCGGGTTTAAGGCCCATTTCAAACACGATATCCTCTCGGGATTTTTAGTTTTTCTTATTGCTTTGCCGCTGTGCCTGGGGATTTCCCTGGCTTCAGGGTATCCCGCTGTGGCCGGCATCTTTACTGCCATTGTTGGCGGATTAGTTGCCACCTTCCTCAGCAATTCAGAACTTACAATTAAAGGACCTGCCGCAGGCCTGATTGTTATTGCATTGGGTTGCGTTCAGGAATTTGGCTACACCGGAGGGGAGGACCCAGTGAAGGACTTTCAGGCCTATCGTTTGGCACTGGGCGTCGGAGTTGTGGCGGGGGTGTATCAAATCATAATGGGTTTTTTTCGCGCAGGAATCCTTGTCAAGCTTTGCCCGACTGCGGCGATTCACGGGTTACTGGCTTCCATTGGAATTATCATCATCGCAAAACAATTCCCAATATTGATGGGATTGAATCCACAGGGCTCTCCACTGGAATTACTCGCCGGAATTCCTTCCTTTGTAATAAACATGAATCCAAAAGTTGGGTTAATTGGAATATTGGGCGTCATCATCGTTTTGGGTTACAGTTATATTAAAAATCCAAAATTGAAAATCATCCCCGCACCAATGCTGATGCTGTTGATAGTTGTTCCATTTGGAATATTCTTGGGAATTGGCCTGGAGGGATCTTATGCCTTCAATAACCAAACTTATGAACTAGGTCGAAATTTCTTAGTCAATGTCCCAGCAAGTTTACTGAATGCCATGGTTTTCCCGGATTTTTCAGGAATTACCACCGAGACTGGAATTAAATATACGGTTTTATTTGCGATCATTGGAAGCCTGGAAGGCATTTTAAGCGCCAAGGCTATTGATGGAATTGATCCGTGGGGTCGAAAGACAAATCTGGATCGAGACCTGTTAGCCACCGGTTCTGCCAATACCCTGTCGGCTTTCATTGGCGGATTGCCAATGATTTCTGAAATTGTTCGCAGTAAGGCCAACATTGATAATGGGGCTAAAACACGGTTTGCCAATTTCTGGCATGGGATGTTTTTACTTGTCTGCGTTGCCTTGATCCCGGGAATCATAAATCAAATTCCCCTGGCTGCATTGGCAGCATTATTGGTTATCACAGGATATCGCCTGGCCTCCCCTCATGAGTTTATGTCTGTATATCGTGAGGGAAAAGACCAGTTCATTATTTTTGTGTCGACTATTTTCGGTGTACTGGCTACGGATCTTTTAAAGGGATTGGCAATTGGGATTGGGGTCAAGATTATCATCCAATTAATTCGTGGGGGCTCTCTCTTTAGATTAAATGCCAAGATCCTTCTTGAAAGAGATCTTTCAATCGCAATTTATTTACGAGGGTCCATAGTTTTCAGCTCGTGGATTCCTCTGCGAAAGCAACTTCAACGTTACTTGGATAAAGGGAAGCGGGTCACCCTGGACATTACTGAAACAAAACTCGTGGACCGCAGGGTCATGTCCAAGATCGAAGAATGGAAAAAGAAATACAAGGAAAACGGTCTGGAGTTATCAGTAAGAGCTAAAAAGAGTTCCACCGATGAGTGACTCCATCTTTGGAAATCCTTTTGAAGAATTTAGAGGTAAAGCCCCCTGAGGGGGCTATTCGAAGGTTTTTTGAAAGGGAACCGCTGAAGATAGAGAGAGCGGCTCCTGCAGAAATCTGTTATTTTTTTTTGTACCAAGTCACTTTTTGCTTTCCGATTTTTCTTTCTGCAACCGGTCCAGGAGCTGGTTGAAACTATGGCTCAGGGTACCCAGTTCATTTCCAGAAGTCACTGGCAGGCGTTTTTCATTATAATTCCCATGCGCAAGCTCATCGGCCAACTTACAAATTTCCAGGAGGGGCTCGCTGACTGAACGGGAGATGTTTGCAGCCAATACGCCGCTGATCAGTGCGGCTGAAAAAAACAATGCCACCAAAAGGACTATCAAAAAGTGAGTTTTGCTGGAAATCTCCTCCACATCACTTTCCAGTAATTGCTCCTGAACTGCAGTCATTTCATTCAGTATTTCTTTAATCCGAAACGCTGCTGGAGCGGCTTCAATTTTTAATAAATGATTGGCCTGGTTCCACTCTTCTCCTGACCGTATTCGGATAATTTCTTCCAGCAAAGGACCAAATTGATTAAGCCCATTTTCAATGGTTTTAAAATGATTTAATTGTTCTTTGCTTAAGTTGTTTTCAATTTCCTTCAACGTTTTAAGATACTCAGCATTTCTTTTCCAGTTTTCCAGGGATTCTGTTTTGAATTCCTCCTTGCCTGACAATAAAAACTCATCGGCTCTTTCCAAAGCCAGACTGGTTGTGGTTTCTATATTGGCAAGAATTTCCACCTGCCGTTTATTATTGGGATTTATTTTGCCGTTCACGCTCAGCTTGATCATTTTGGAGACTGCGGTCACAATGGATTTTTCCAAGGGTTCCGCCTGGTTGAATAAAATCTTCCGCGCAGGAAAGTTTTCCGGGGTTTGTGCTATGTCTTCAATTTTCTGTTGAACCGCTTTAAAGTGATTAATTTCTTCTTCAATGGATTTTAGGCGAGTTTTGTTTTCCGGATATGTCCAGTTAGGAGCAAGCTCATGCATTAACTTCAGGGATGGATCAACTTGCTGTTCCCAGGCAATGGATCGTTCCGCCTTGAATTTTTCTTCACCTAAAAGAATCCATCCACGCAGAGAAGCCAGCGAATGGTTGATACCATTTAACATCATGAGACTGGCGTGAGCCGTGGGAGTTCGAAGGTCGACAACCCGCTTCGTGACTACTTCCATGGTTCTCACCTGCTGAATGGTGAGCAATACGACTCCCATTAAAATTAAGGTGATGACACCAAAACCCAAACCTACTTTTCTCCCAATTGATATATCTCTAAAGTTAAACATTCACTTTTCCCTGTTTTATATTTCTCAAATTTATTATCTCAGTCCTGCAAAATAACCGCCCCAAAACCCCCAAAGTCCCCCTCCCCTCAAACCTTATCAGCAAACGTAGAAAGAAGGAAATTCTAATATAGGTTATAATAACATAGCAAAGCTTAAAGTCTGTATGGAAGGAAAAGTTTTAGCTTTCCCCGATCTTTTTTCTACCCATTTTAAGTTGGCCTTTTTCTCATTTTCAATCTATTGGGAATTAAAAGAACGTCAGGCCGGTTGAGGATATCCGACTTTGGCCCGTCTTTGGCGTAGAGACCTCGAAACCGCAAGATCGTATCTTACAAGACCTTTCCCGACGCCGGGTCGGCTCGAATCCCCCTGTGGATACATACCATTTATTCCCCCAGAGCAGCTTTTTGAATATAGAACTATCAATCATTTAATCCACCTTAATAATTCTAAAAGAGGTAAGCTGGGAATAGGGAGTTATCACTTGACCTGCCGGAAATTCTTGATATATAAGAAATAGGTATCATAGGTTTCCGTGGGCTTTTTGTGCGCTTGGGACAAGGATAATTTGCCCTATATGGCCACCTTAAACCTATTCCCTTTCCGCAAAAAAAATAGGGGTCAGATTCGACAAATTGCAGTGAACACCAGTGAGCCAATTGCTCCATTTTATCCCATGCGGACCATGGTAGAGCGGAATCCCTTTCATGGATCGGAATATCTGTCGTTTGATCAGGCTGTTCGAAAAGGCTAGTGCTTCCTTGAAGGTTGCGGGTCATTGGAAATAGAAAAACTATAGAATAGGACTGAATCATGCTCATTCTCCGAGATTGTATGTCGTCTCCCGTAGTCAGTGTTCCCGAAGGCGCCACCGTGAAGGAGGCGGCCCAAATCATGGCTGACAGGGAAATCAGCTCAATACTCATTCAGGGCAATGAGGATTTTCTCGGTGTTTTTACGACTACAGACTTGGTGAAGCGAGTTGTTGCGGCCGGGCTCGACCCGAATACCACGTCTGCCCTCTCAGTGGCAACATTTCCGATTTTAACGATTGACCAATATCTGACTCCGGAAGAAGCCAATGAAAAAATGCTTCGCCATAAAGTCAAACGGGTAGCGGTAACGGAGGGGAAAAAGATCGTAGGGATCATTTCAATGAAAGATATCGTCCGGCTCTAAACCCTACCTGTAAACCGTCAAACGATTCTGAACAAATATTGAATTTAAGAAAGAGAATCTTTGCTTATATCAAATGATCCCATTATTGTGAGTTACCCAAGACTTGGGTTACCCTAGACCTAAACCAAAGAATTATCAATAGAACTACCGGAATATATAAAGAATAAAACAGACGTTTTTTTGTGGGTCAAGGCTAGATCTGCTTTCTTTTTGTTTCAAAAATAATGAACCGGTTGTTTCAAAAAAATGAACCGGCATTCTAGTTTGCGGTGGGCCTTATATATTCTAAGACAGGAATAAGTCGCTCTATATGAGTACTACTTTTGTTAAGTCCCTAGCCCCGGCAGATCGTGAGCAGGTTCGGCAAATGGCGATGAGCGCGAGCGAACCTATCGCGCCATTTTGGCCTATGCGGACCATGGTGGCGCAAAACCCCATCCACGGCTTGGAATATTTGCCGTTTGATCAGGCTGTTCGAAAAGGCAAGGAGCTCCTTGGCGGGAACGGATATCTTGCAAACGAGGAGTACCGTCAGTTTTATCGTAGCGGTCGTATTACCAAAGAAAGTTTTGAGCAGGCTTTCTCCAGGGTTGGGCCCGACTCCGACAGTCCTGCTTCTATTAAATTTAAAAGTCGAGAGATCACCCCAAAAGATGCTTGGAAGTTACATGTATTTTTTGGCTTTGAGGGATTGCCGCCCCCCCTCCTGGAATGGGAGTTAAACGGAGGTGGCGCAACAAAACAGTTTCGGCAAGACCTTCCCGCGGAATCCCGCAAAAAAATTCTAGCGCAAACTCTCAAGGAATACGATCAGTATTCCGACTGCCCGGAAGAGACCTATCTTTCTAATTTATGGGAGAACGTTTTAGCCACCTTCGGGCTATCTGATTCACAAGATTCGCCTCAAATTCCCGAAAATCAGAATTCGGATGCACCTGCCCCCATTTCGCTACCCCCCCAACGAACCGTCAGCGATTGGATTGATTGTTTGACCGAAGGCGGGGTTGTCGACCAAATCAACAATCAACTCATCAAATGGATAACAGCGTTCCTTGATGAGGGATTAGCCGGCTGGGAAATGCCTGGCCGGGAGGAAGGCTTTTATCTGGCATGGCGGAACCTGGCACAGAAAGATTTCTCGGGACAGCTTCTCGGAATTTCAGATTTCTCCCAAAAGGTTCAGGACCTCCCCGTAGCGCCAGAGGACGCGATCTGGGCCAGCTTAAACCAACTCAAAATTCCCCAGGAACGCTGGAAAGATTATCTTTCCAGGCAGCTATCATCCTTGCCAGGCTGGACCCGTTACATCCGGTGGCTTGGAGAGCACCCCTCATACCATTCACAGCAAAAACATCCCATTGACACCTTACAATATCTGGCCGTGCGCTTATTCTATGAAGCGGAACTGGCCAACATTAAATGCTGCCAGGAATGGGGAATTGATGGGACGGTTTCTGCCCTGACCGCATATTGGAACGCTCGGCCTGAAGAATACCGCCAAAGAATTGGTGATGGAAAGCAATCTGGAGATATCGTCAGACAGATGAAATGCAAGCATGCCTGGCGATTATTCCATTTGGCGCAGTTTCTTGAGTTATCTCCAAAAGAAGTTCAGGACCTTTCGCTTACTGATGCGCAGATGCTGTTGCGATGGCTGGATCAATTTCCTGCGGATCAGCATGGAAAGGTATGGATCGAGGCGTACGAATATTCCTTTCGAGACAAGTTACTGAAAAATATTTCTGCGCATCGCGGAGCGGTACCAGACTGGGAGACTCGTCCCCATGCACAACTGGTCTTTTGTATCGACGTACGTTCGGAATCCTTTCGTCGCCATCTTGAAGCCCAGGGCCCCTATGAAACATTTGGGTTTGCCGGTTTTTTTGGCATTCCTATCAGTTATCAGGCTTTTGATAGCAATCAACGCGACTCCTTATGTCCGGTGTTATTGACCCCCAACCATGCCGTGACGGAAATTCCCCGGCCGGGAGAGGGATCGGCCTTGGGAAAATATTCTTCTGGTACCCGCTGGGGGCAACTGGGGCACCATCTTTTTCACGACCTGAAGCATCATCCTGTTGGGTCGATGATGGTGATAGATGTGTTGGGGTTCTTTTTCAGCCTGGTTCTGGCAGGTAAAACCTTGTTTCATAAAACGTTTCATACCATAACCTCGATAATCCAGAATAGGTTGACGGGCAGGGTTCCAACCCGGATATCATTGTCCACGACATCTGACCCTCAAAACCCCAGGGTTGGAGAAGTGAATGCAGAAGAGGTCCCTGACGGGCTATCCGGGGGGTTTTCTCTATCAGAGCGGGCGACATTTATAGAAAATGGTTTGCGTGCTATGGGGCTAACCAAAAATTTTGCCCGGTTGGTGTGCCTCTGCGGCCATGGGAGTGAGACGGACAACAATCCCTATTATGGAGCGTTGGATTGCGGGGCTTGCGGGGGAAGACCGGGTGATGCCAACGCAAGGGTATTTGCCGCGATGGCAAATGAACCTGAAGTGCGCCGCATTATTGCGGAAAAAGGTTTGCCGATTCCCGAAGACACATGGTTCCTTCCGGGAAAGCATAATACGACGACAGATCGGGTCGAGTTCTATGATCTCGAGGAATTGCCGGATTCGCATAAAGAAGATTTTCAGGTATTGACCAGGGATCTCCAAAAAGCAGGCGCAAATCAGGCTCTGGAACGTTGCAACCGCATTCCCAGCGCGCCGACTGAAATTTCTCCAGAGCAGGCTTATGCTCATGTAGACGAACGCAGTTGCGATTGGGCGAATCCTCGACCGGAGTGGGGATTAGCGGGCAACGGCGCTTTTCTTATCGGAAGACGAAAACTGACCAAGGGGCTGGATTTAGGCGGACGGGTTTTCTTGCATTCTTACGATCCTGTCGCTGATCCTCAAGGCGCCATTCTTGAAAAAATCATGACCGCTCCCTTAATTGTCGGCGAATGGATTAATACCGGTTATTATTTTTCTGCGGCTGATCCCTGGAGGTACGGAAGCGGGAGCAAGGTGTTACACAATGTCGTTGGTGGTGTTGGGATGATGCTGGGAAGCCAAAGTGATCTGCAAATGGGATTTCCCTTGCAAACAGTCAATAACGGGGACGTTCACTATCACGAACCGATGCGACTCCTGGCCGTCATCGAACACACGCCGGCGGTAATCTCATCCGTCATCCAAAAACACTCGATTCTTCAACAGTTGTTTCATAACCAATGGCTTAATCTTGTGGCCCTGGACCCCCATAGTTTTGAGTTTCATCGGTACAATCCGGATGCGACTTGGGAACCGGTTCATAGTCTCTAATTGGACAAATATTAATGGTTCATTTTAGGTTTCGGGCTGATTCTTTATTTATAGGAACAATCGAATACCGCTGATATTATATAGTTAAAACCAGATCTGACAAATTTATGGCAACTCGTTCAAGACCGATATCATCCGAATTCCTGTTTTTAAAAGCCTTGGCACTGTTTGTGTTCTGGGTTTTGTTGTCAGGCAGCTTTGATTGGGTTCATTTGGGTTTGGGGCTTATTTGTTCCTTCGGCGTGGCTTGGGTCAACTCTGGCCATTCACCTTTTGTTCCTAAATTTCGCCTTTGGCTCAGTATCTTCCTTTACCTTCCATGGCTCTTTTATAAAATCTTTGAAAGCGGCATTCATTTGTCAAAGCTTATCCTGCACCCTTCCCTACCCATTGAACCCCGGCTGATATCAGTGGAAACGAAACTGCGTCATCAAGCAGCCGTTGTTCTTTTTGGTAACTCCATTACGCTGACTCCTGGAACCATTACCGTCGAGGTCGAGCAAAATAGACTCATTATTCATGCGATGGATAAAGACCTGGGTGACGATATTGAAAGCAAACAAATGGAATCGAAAATTGCAGACATTTTTAAGAACGAAGAGCCGGACATATGAAGACTTTTCTTTTCTGCGTCCTTGTGATGCTAGTCATTCTCATTGGCGCGTATCTGTACCGTGTCTTGCGGGGACCCACAATTTTTGATCGTGTGTTGGGTCTCAATGGCATTTCCACCAAGGCAATTATTTTACTTATTGTCATTGGAGTTTATTTTGAACGAGTTGATATGTTTATTGATATCTCGACTGGATATGCCCTGCTCAATTTAGTCGGAGCGCTTGCCGTGGCCAAATATTTAGAACAAAAGGGGCTTCCGTAGCATGGATATACTTTCCATAATTTTTATGTTGGCGGGATTATTTTTTCTGATTGTTGCCGCAATTGGAGTGATTCGATTGCCCGATGTATTCAGTCGTTCGCATGCCGTATCATTAACGGACTCCTTAGGGGCTCTCTTGATGTTAATTGGAATCGCTTTGCATGAAGGCCTGGGTAAAAACACACTTAAAATCCTGGTGGTATTAACCCTGCTGTATATCCTGAATCCAGGCATTGCGCATGCCACGATTCGCGCGGCTTTTCGGTCTGGCTTGAAGCCCTGGAAAAAGGAATCCCAATGATTTTTTCATTTGAAATTCCTTTACTTCTTCTTCTGCTTGCAACTGCCGCCGGGGCCATCATGGTTAAGGATTTGATGAGCTCTATCCTGCTCTTGGGTACTTACGGTTTTACCCTGGCGTTGATATGGGCATGGCTCGGAGCTGTGGATGTTGCTTTCGTGGAAGCTGTCGTAGGAGCAGGGTTAGCTACAGTTCTGTTTCTTTTAACCTTATTCCGCACCGCACCCAAAGACACTCGGCTTAGGCGTCCTCCTCCTTCTCTGACAACGTTAATTGTTTTTCCTCTCTTGGGAGTTCTATTGCTTTATGCCGCTGAGGACCTTCCTGAGTTCGGGGACCCGAATTCTCCAGCGAGTGCTCATATTTCGCCAATCTACCTCAAACAGAGCTATCAGGACAGCCATACTCCGAATGTTGTCACTTCGGTACTGATGGATTATCGATCGTTGGATACGATGATCGAAACGGTTGTGATTTTTTCTGCGGGCATTGCTTGCGCTTTACTGCTTAGGAGAGAAACATAATGATACGCTCACACGATAGTATTATCGTCCAAACCCTGGGGCGCTTTCTCATCCCGGTGGTCCAAATGTTCGGTTTATATGTGTTGTTTTTCGGTCAATACGGACCCGGAGGAGGCTTTGTGGGTGGGGTAATTTTAGGCACGGGGATGATCTTATCTGTTTTGATTTTTGGTCATAACGCTTCCAGGAGTCGGATTGCCCAGCGGGTTTTACATGGTGATGGAGTCGGTATGCTGATCTACGCGGGTGTAGGTGGCTTGTGTATGATTGGAGGTGGAGAGTTTCTCAATTATGCGAACTTGGAAATTCCTGGCCTGGAACCGGCTTCCCGAAGATCTTTGGGAATCGTGCTTACCCAAATCGGCGTCGCTGTCGATGTTGCGGTCACAGCCGTTTCTATTGTATTCAGCTTGTCTGCAGAAGAAATTATCGAGGATTCAATAAATGGTTGATGCATTTTCCGCAGTTTTTCAGCGACCCAATTTTTTGACCTTCGTCATCATTTTCCTGTGGGGTTTTTATATCATGGTTACGCGATACAATCTCGTAAAGAAACTCATCGGGATGTATCTGGTGCAAACCAGCGTAATTTTTTTCCTGGTATCTATCAGCGCTAAAAAAGGTGCGACGCTTCCAATTCTCTTATCAACCACCGAACCGGTGCAAGCGGCCAATTACGCGAATCCTTTGCCACATGTCCTGACACTGACTGCCATTGTGGTAGGTGTGGCGACCCTGGGCGTGGGATTAGCCCTGTGCGCGGCAATATATCGCACATATGGAAGCCTTGATGAAGAAGAAATTCTTAAAAAACTAGAATGAGCCACCAACTTCCCGTAATCCTATTTCTTCTCCCATTGCTTGCCGCTATTTCCATGCCAGTGGTTTGCCTGAAACACCGTCATTGGAGCCAGCCAATCTCTACGGCTACTCTCGCGGCGATGGTGCTGGTCTCTATTTTGAATCTCTACAACATCGTTCATCATGGAGAGATACGGTATGTGTTTAGCGGGTGGGCTGCGCCCCTCGGCATTGAATGGGTAGCTGATGGTTTGGCAAGTATCGTCTTACTTCTACTGAGTATTTTGGGTTTGCTTGGCGTAGTGTTCAATAAGCCTATTTATCCCAAGGCTCTGGGTGGACGAATCGTTCATTTTCATACCTTGATTTTATTATTTATATCCGCCTTGACCGGAATCACTTTCGCTGGAGATTTATTCAATCTGTTCGTGTTCCTAGAAGTTGCGGCTATCTCGAGTTACGCCCTGGTGGGAGTTGCAGGAGGGAGAGCGCTGTTTGCCGCCTTTCGGTATCTTATATTGGGAACCATTGGCGCTGCCCTTTATCTGTTAGGGGTCAGTTATCTCTATGCAGTGACCGGCACACTGAATATGGCAGACATAGCAAGCAAACTCCCTATGCTACTAAGCTCTAAAGCTCTTGTGGGTGGACTGCTTTTTATGTTTATCGGCCTGGGGATCAAGATGGCCCTGGTCCCGTTTCATACCTGGATGCCCGAGGCCTACACTTATGCTCCTGAGTCCGTTTCCCCTATCCTGGCTCCACTCATAACAAAAGTAGTCCTTTTGGCGTGGGTCAGAATAATCTATTGGGTCTTTGATGCGTCAATTGTTATTTATGATATTCCAATTTTGAAAATAGTGGCCGTTCTTGGAGTATTAGCGGCGGTCATTGGCTCAAGCCTGGCCCTTGCCCAGCGAGATATTAAAATGATGTTCGCTTATGGAGGAATTGCGCACATCGGCATTATTATCATTGGAATCGGCCAAGGTAACCAAACTGGGTTTGTCGGCGGAATATTTTATTTATTGAACGATGCCGTCATGCAAGCCGGCCTGTTTTATATAGCAGGTGTGGCGTTTTATCTTTATGGAGTCCGAACGATTGACGACCTATGGCATATTGGGAAACAAGCTCCCTGGCTTACCGGATCTTTAATTATTATGGCCCTGGGGATGATTGGCCTGCCCCCGACGGGTGGATTTTTTGGCAAATGGTACATCATTCTTGGAGCGTTGGAAGCGGGCAATTACATCTCAGTAGCCGCGGTGGTGCTTTCCACGCTCTTGACGCTTGCCTATTTCGTTAAACTGTTTGAGGGTATTTTCCGCCAAACATCAGCTCGATCAAATATTCAATTTGGCGAAGTTCCCCTTGCCTTTAAACTGACTATGGGAATCACATCCGCCGCGATAATAATTCTTGGTTTATTCAGCGCGCCTATTGTTCAATTGCTGCTGGACAATGCTCTGCCACCAGGCCTTTGAGGGAATCTATGACTCTTTTCGTCCTCATTCCTTTACTTCCACTACTGGCGTCTCTCATCCTTTTGTTTGGAGGACGCCGTTGGGGCGAGAACAGCCACCGAATTGGAATTCCCGCCATCGGCCTTTCCTTCGGATTATCGGTTGCCGCTTTCATTGAAGTATTGAGAAATGGACCATTTACTATTTCTCTGTATCGACTCTTTCAAGCCGGTACCTTGAGCATTGATTTAACTCTGTTCGTTGATCAACTGACCGTCTTGCTATTGCTCCTGGTCACAGGAGTCAGTGGAATTGTACATGTGTACTCCTCCCGTTACATGATTGGTGAATCCAGATATAATAGGTTTTTCGCCGTCATAGCACTGTTTACCTTTTCCATGATTCTGCTGGTCATGAGTGGCAACCTTTTGATGCTGTTGATCAGCTGGGAGGTCATGGGAATCTGTTCCTATCTGTTAATTTCCCACGCCGCAGAACGACCTTCTGCAGGCCGGGCCGCCACCAAAGCTTTTCTCGTTAACGCAATCGCGGATGTCGGATTAAGTTTTGGTATTATCCTGACCTTTTACACCTTTGGCACTCTCGATATCCAGACTATTCTTGCTCAAGCCGAAGGCATGCAAAACCATACCCTCAATATCCTGGGATGGATGGGCCTGGAACTTCATATTTACCCTTTAACGGTCATTCCCTTCTTCCTCTTCATGGGTGCAATGGGAAAATCCGCTCAAATACCGTTCCATGTCTGGCTACCCTTTGCAATGGAAGCGCCGACTCCGGTCTCGGCGCTTATTCATGCGGCGACTATGGTCAACGCCGGCCCCTTTTTATTAGTTCGGTTGAGTCCGTTGATTATTCTTTCTCCATCCGCCATGACGTTCATTGCCATCATTGGCGCCACCACTGCAGTATTTGCGGGAATTGTTTCCCTGACTCAATCGGACATCAAAAAGATTCTGGCCTATTCTACAATCAGTCAAATTGGGTTTATGGTTATGGCCTGTGGTTTGGGCGCGTTCGTGGTTGCGGTTTTCCACCTTCTCGCTCATGGGTTCTACAAAGCGTTCTATTTTCTATCCACCGGCAATACCTTGCGAGCTGTAGAGCAGAACCTCGGGCATGGCCACGGGGAACACCCTGTACCCGAAGGCAAAGGGATCTTATTCGGCGGAGCCATGCTGTTGGCGTTAATTCCGCCGTTAGTGCTGTTTTCAGGTTCGTATGAACATTTGTGGGAAGTTACGGGGTTTGCTTCTGCTTCGATCGGATTCAAAGTCATTGGCTTGATCACGGTATTTGTGGCGTCTCAATATCTTTTTAAAGGCGTCACCTCGCTGTTTAATCACGGCCCCAAGACATACTGGCCCGCTTCAGGACAGCATACTCTGGAGATGCAATCTGTCCGACCAAAGCTTTTAAATGGCTCCATTTTAGCGGTTTTTTTTCTGGTTACGTTTTGTGCGGGCGGGCTAATGATTCTGTTTTGGAATTGGTTTGCCGGCTTTCTTGCTCCGGCTTTGAACCTGCCTGGAGTCACCGTGAGTGAAAAAGCAATCGAGCATGGTTTTCCATTTTGGCTTGTGATTTCTCTTGGCGTGGCGGTGGCTGGATGGGTCTATGCATACTCAAAACAGATTCGATCTCAGCATGAAGCATCCACAGCAAAACCGAGAAGTAGCCAGCTATATATCCTATTTTGGAACAAAGGATATTTTGATGAAATATATGATGCCTATGTGGTAACCCCAACCATCCGGTTCGCTCACTGGTTGTGGCGAAATGTAGATATAAAGGTTATAAATCATTTCATTCTTTCCATTGCGACATATTCAGTTTATTTTGCCGGGTGGCTGTGGCGATTTATGGATATAAGGATTATAGATCGTTTCATTCATTCTATCGGGACTTATTCAGTTTATTTTGCCGGGCGGCTGTGGCGAATAGTTGATATTCGCTGGTTGGATCAAAATGTGGGAAAAGTAACAGAGCAAGTTGCGGCTGGGCAATTACTGCAAGAGATGGAAGCCCGTACCATCAAGCATCAAATATTAGTAATGATATTCTGGTTGGTGGCGATGACCAGCCTATTATATTTTCTGGTTTAATGAGTTCCCGAACGGCATTTCTCAGGAGGATTCTTACATGGCTATACTGATGGATCATCTGATTACCTGGATGGTTGCCGTTCCTTTTTTAGGGATCGTCATCCTTGCATTTGTACGGGATGAGGAATGGATTCGACGGATGGCCTTTGGCATCACAATGCTGGAGTTTGTCCTCTCGCTGGTACTCTGGAAAAATTTTGATTCCACCCAGCAAGGCATGCAATTCGTGGAGCGCGTGGAGTGGATGGCCACGTTTAACATTCAGTATGCGGTTGGCGTTGATGGCATCAGTATTCTTCTTGTGATGCTCACAGCCCTTCTTTGTCCACTCTGCATTCTTTGCTCGTGGACGGGAATTAAAACCCGCATACGAGCCTACCTCTCTCTGATCTTGTTGGTTGAAGGCGCCATGATTGTGGTCTTTACCGCCCTGGATCTTTTCCTCTTTTTCATGTTATGGGAGCTTACAATGATTCCCATGTATTTCATGATTATTCTATGGGGAGGACCGAACCGTATTGCCGCCGGGCTCAAATTCGTTTTGTACAGCCTGACAGGAAGTTTACTGCTACTGGTGGGAATATTGGGTATTTATCTTAATGGGGGGCACACCTATGATCTGTTGGTGTTAACCGAACAAAATTATTCTTCCAACCAGCAATTTTGGTTCTTCCTGGCGTTCTTCCTGGCTTTTGCCATAAAAATGCCAATGGTTCCTTTTCATTCGTGGCTCCCTGACGCGCACTCAGAAGCTCCTACGGCTGGCAGTGTGATTCTCGCCGGGGTTTTGTTGAAAATGGGTGGATATGGATTTTTGCGTTTTTGTTTGCCGATGTTTCCAGAGGCTTCGGCTAATTTCGCACCCTATATTTTGTGGTTATCGGTTTTAGCCATTATTTATGGGGGATATCTGGCTCTGGCGCAGTCAGATCTCAAAAAGCTCGTGGCCTACTCTTCGGTTTCCCACATGGGTTTTGTTACTCTCGGAATTTTTGTATTCAATAGCCAGGGTATTCAGGGAGCCGTTTTGCAAATGTTTAATCACGGCATTACGACAGCAGCCTTATTTATTGCTGTTGGACTATTGTACGAGCGCACTCACAGTCGAGAAATTACCGCCTACGGTGGCTTGCATAAACCCATGCCCAGATTTGTTGGATTATTCTTTTTGTTTTCGGTCGCAGCATTTGGGCTGCCAGGCACCTGTAATTTCATTGGAGAATTTTTGGTCCTGGTGGGAACTTCCTACATTAATTTTGCCATGGTTCTAATCTCTATGGTCGGTATCGTTTTAGCCGCCGCATATATGCTGTGGATGCTCCAAAGGGTGGCTTTGGGAGAGGCAAGAACGGAGGCCGCCAAAGTGCTCCCAGATCTATCAAAGCGAGAATTGGCTACACTGATCCCCCTGGCTGTCATCGTATTATGCATCGGGTTGTATCCCGGACCTCTGATGGAAATGATGGATGCGAGTGTGATTCATGTTATCGAACAAGCAACAGAGCTGAAAGGCGCTGGGATTTCTCCGCTCCAGCCTAAGCCCTAAATAGACTTTTATTCCTATCTGACCCCCGGAAAGAAGTTAACGAAAAAACTACTCCGCTACAAAACCGAAGAGCTAACGATAATGGAGGGGAAAAGCATGGCAGGTATTATTTCCATGAAGGGTTTCCTCCTGTTTTAACGAGTCTCCTGCCACATCCCTTTCCCAAATTATCGGGGCAATCGAACATGAAACGTCGCTCCCTGCCCGACCTCGCTTTCCACATGAATCGTTCCCGAGTGTGCATCCACAATCTTTTTGACGATAGACAAACCCAATCCAGTACTTTTCTCGCCACCGGTGGGCTGGTTATTAATTTTTGGGAAAGCGGTAAACAATCGTGGGAGGTCTTTTGGGGAAATGCCCGGTCCCTGGTCCCTGATATAGAACTCCAGACTCTTCTTATTGCTCAACAATCCCACTTGGACAGACGTCCCAGGTTGGGAGAATTTAATGGCATTACTGAGGAGATTATCGATAACCTGGCCTATCCGGTTCGAATCATATGTAAAATCAGGGACTTCATCCAGCAATGCCTCAACTTTGATATTTTTCTGATCCAAAGCGATCTGGCTCATTTGAATCTTCTTTTGGATTAAAGGGTTCAGGTTTCCGGAAACCAGTTTAAGGCTTAACTGACCGCTTTCAAACACCGAAATATCCAGAAGATCGTTTACCAGGCTCAAAAGATCCTGACTGGTTTGATGGATGATCTCCATAAACTCCGTCTTCTCATCATCGGTAAAAGAATCCTTGCCCATCAGGAAAAGATCTGTAAATCCGCGGATGGAGGCCAGGGGGTTGCGCAGATCGTGCATGGCGGTTCCCAGAAACGTATTTTTAATGCGGTCCAATTCCTCCAACTTCTCATTCTGTAACTCCAACTCCCTGATTCGCTTTTCCTGCAGTTTTTTCAAGCGGCTTAACTGCAAATGGGTTTTTACCCGCGCGAGAACTTCCTCTCTGCGAATAGGCTTGGTCAGGTAATCAACCCCACCCGCGCGAAACCCTTCCACAATATCTTCCACCTCGCTTTTTGCCGATATGAATATGACGGGAATATCTCGGGTCTCCTCATTCTCTTTGATAGCTTGGCAGGCCTCATAACCGTTCATTTCAGGCATCATGATATCCAGCAGGATCAGATCGGGATTCAGCCGCGGAATAATTTCAAGGACCATCTTCCCATCCGTCACAACAGAGAGGGAATACCCTTCGGGCTCCAGAGTTTTCTGCAACACGTCAATATTGGCCGGGGTATCATCGGCAATCAGGATTTTAACTTTCTCATTTCCAAAAAGAGATTTTGACATAGGAGATTTTTTTGAGAACAATCCTTCAAAGGAAATTGATTTTGCTTTTTGATTTTCTACTTACTGGGGGTAATCTTATCCAGAATTTTTGAGATTTCTATCATATCAAATGACTTCCCAAGGTTTCTCAAATATTGAGCCAACTGTTTTTCATCCCCACCCAGCGATGCCAATTCATCTAATGCCTGAGCAAGATCGGTAATGCTATACAAGTCAGCTGCATTTTTAAGACGGGAGAACAGTCCAAGTTCCAGTTTAATTTCGGACAAATCCAAACCTTCCAGCCCCATATCCTTTTTGGGTTCCCTGGGGTTCTGGGAATAAACAAATTCCAATTGGAGAAATTCATCAAGAGCATCGTATATTTGATTGATTTGAAATGGCTTGGAGATAAAACCATCCCCTCCCGCATTAAAGGCCTCCTGTGCCTGATGCTCAAACACCGAAGCGGTGACAACAATTATTTTCATTTGCTGGCTATTGAATTTCTCCCGGATACTCCTGATTGCCTCCACACCTCCCATATTGGGCATGCGTAAATCCATGAAAACAATCTGTGGGACGTATCGCTCTACCAGCTCAATTCCTTCATATCCGTTGTTACCACAAAATACCTCAGCGCCGATTCTCTCCAATATCTGTGTGAGTACTTCCCTGTTTTCTTTAATATCGTCCACCACCACCGCACATAAATTGTATCCAGGCGCCAAACCAATGATTTCTCGAGAGCCCACTGGTTCTTCAATTATCCGTTCATCCGATGGGGGAAGCTTCAAAGTAAAAGAAAAGCAGGATCCCTTTCCAGGAGTCGACTTGACCGAAAGAGTCCCGCCCATTATTTTTACCAGATTCAGGGAAATTGCCAATCCCAGTCCGGTTCCTCCTTCTTCCACGGTAAAGGACCCGCGATCAAACACTTCAAAAATTTTCTCTATACTACTTTCTGGAATACCAATACCGGAATCTATCACCTCAAAGGTGTAATTTCCCTCCGGCAAGACAATGATCTTCAAGATAACTCCCCCTTCGCGGGTAAACTTGACTGCATTGCCCAGCAAATTAAGTAAAATCTGCCGCAGTTTGGTTTCGTCGGCATACACATGAGTCTGCTCGTCAGGTATTCCCTCTATGCTCCACGAAAGATTTTTTTGGTGACAACGTCCCTGGACCAATGGAGACAAGCGATCAATAAACTGCTTCAAGTCAAAATCTACAGGGTTCAACTCCATCCTCCCCGCTTCGATTTTGGAAAAATCCAGGATATCGTTTATCAATGCCAGAAGATGATCTCCCCCTGTCAGAATCTTTTTTATGTTATCTCTCTGGTCATCATTTAAATTAGGGTCTAGCGCCAGGAGTTGGGCATATCCGAGAATGGCATTCATGGGAGTGCGAATTTCATGACTCATATTTGCCAGGAAAACTCCTTTTGCCCGGTTGGCGGTCTTTTCTGCCAGCCGGGATTCTTCAATTTCCCGCTCTGCCTTTATTCTGCGGGAAATATCCCGAAAGGTCACCACAGCACCGGTAATGGTTCCGTTTTCCATTATGGGTGTTGAGAAATACTCTACGGGAAGTGGGGCCTCATCTTTACGCCAGAATACTTCATTGCTGGCATAATGCACCTTTCCGTCTTTAAGAGCAAAGTATATTGGACATTCTCTCTGTGGATAGGGGGTACCGTCTGGCCTGGTATGGTGAATCAACTGGTGCTGGGATTTTCCTACCAATTCCTCAACCGTATATCCCAGCATCCTGGCTCCGGCGGGATTGCAGAATGTGGTAATTCCTTTTAAATCCAAACCGTAAATACCATCACCAGCGGCATTCAGTATTGATTGGTACCTTTTAGACAGCTCTTCTTTCGCCTGACGCTCATTTTCCAGAGTCTGTTCCGCAGTTTTTTTTGTTGTGATATCCCGCGCAATCATCGATGCTCCAATAACACATCCAGCATCATCAAGAATTGGAGAAATCGTCAACGATACATAAACAGTACTGCCGTCTTTACACATATGCTGAGTCTCATAAGGTTCGATGGATTGCCCCTTATGAAGTTTTCGTAAAATATCTGTGGTCTCTTTTTCATTTGCGTGCGAAATCATCGTGGTGATGGACTGACCTATCATTTCAGCTACGGTATAACCATACATCTTTTCTGCGGACAAATTCCAACTGGTGATAACTCCCTCTAAATCCATACTAATAACAGCGTCCCGGGTTCCCTCGATAATCGAAGCAAGGTATTCCTGTTTATTCAAAGCTTCTTGAATCTCCGATAAATCCCGAATCAAACCGACATATAACCGCCGGCCTCCTTCAATTATTTCACTGACTCCCAGATGAATCGGAAAGATGCCCCCATCTTTCCTCAAACCCTTCACCTTCCTGCCAATGCCAATAATTTGAGCCTTTCCGGTATTTTTATAGTTTTTCAAATAATCATCATGTTGCGAAGCATAGGGTTCCGGCATGAGCCCGTTAATGTTTTGACCGATCACCTCTCCCGACCCATAACCAAAAATCCGTTCCGCCGCCAAATTAAACGCCAGGATGGTACCCTTTTCGTCAATAGTTATCACTCCATCAAGCATTGAATCCAGCAAAGACTGAAGCTTAATTTGGTCTACAGTTAAGTCTTTTCCCATGGATTGGGATGATGGATCATTATCAGGGGAACCCTCTGAGTTTGTACTCCTTTCAGTCCCGCTAGCTTTGGGATTTCGAAAGAAGAACCACCAGATAAAAAGGGAAATAATCCAAAAAGGAAGGAATGTAAAAATCAAAACGGCTTCCAGAGTAGACCAGGTATCTGGAAGTCCATTAGTGGACGACTGCTCCAAAACCAAAGGCAGGGAATTTGTCAACTGGACTAGTTGATACCAAAAGGGGCTAATTGATTTTTCCAAATAATATGAAACGGACATTTTTAACCAAACCAGAACACGTAAAATCACCCCTTCTACAGGCAACGATCAAGAAATAGACTGAAAATCTAACATTAAAAATTATCCGTCGTCAAGGCGTGTTAGGAATAATTTAAAATACCATAGGCGCAGCTATTTTTTCTGTTTTCTTGTCCTGCGCCTTTCCCAGGTACGTATCCGCCTCATGAATCATTTGCAAAATGGCGCTGTCGATTTCTTTTTCGGTCGGCTTGAATTCATTGACTCCAAAACTCATCAATAAAGGAATTTGCCTGCCATTCAGGGTAATTGGATTATGTGGTAACAACTCCGCAAATTTTCGAGCCAGGATTATGGCCCCCTTCAGTTCGGTCCCGGGTAACAGGATTAAAAATCGTTCTCCCCCCTCCCATAAACCGGCGCAGTCCAGCTTACGAGAGTTTTTCCTGAAAAACGCTCCTATTTTCTGAGTTAACTGATCCCATTCCTTTTCTTTAACCTCCCCTTTTAATTGATCTCCCAGTTCAACGCTGGCCAGGATGATTGAAAAGGGGACTTTTTGTCGTTGGTATCGGAAAGCTTCCCACCGGATAAAATCATGAATAAATTTAGCATCAGCCAATCCATTCCGAGTATGGGCGTTGGCAACGCTTTCCAGTTCCCGAACTAATTGAGAGTTTCGCCTTTCCAGCTTTCTCATTTCCAACTGGTTTTTAACCCGCGCTAAAACTTCCGTCTGTTTGAACGGTTTATGAATAAAGTCGGCAGCACCGGCGGAAAATGATTCTTCGATTTCCTCGCCATCACTTTTGGCGGAAACGAAAATAACTGGAATATTCCTGGTACTGGGATTTTGTTTAAGGTTTCTGCAGGCATCCAAACTATTCAAGTCTGGCATCATGATATCCAGCAATATCAAATCAGGCTTAGCTCGAAAGGCAAGATCCATCAAAACCTTCCCGTTTGGAGCAACATATATATTATACCCCTCTCTTTCCAGTATGCGTCTAAGTACATCGAGATTCGCGGGAATATCATCCGCGATAAGAATTCTTAATCCCCGGTCTTCAACTCTAGTCATTTCTCCTCCCACCTATAGAACCCAAAGCACGCTTATTATTAATACGTGGTTGACTGTTCACTCAATTAATTTAAAAATATTCTGAAAGACGAATCCGCACCGACTGATAGAAGCTACTGATCCAATTAAACCTGATCCTTCTCTTAATTTTCTATCAATGGACCCATTCAATCCCAGAGCCCAATATCCAAAACTTTACCCTAATATATTGACGAGCCCATTGCCCCTTGAATCGTTTTCTGCCTGGCTCTTTTTTTTCTAAGAATCCCTGTAACGCTCCTTAACCTGAATTATATCTGGAAGAATCTCGACAAATTTTCTGACCAACACCGGGTCAAAGTGACTGCCGGAATTATCTTCCAATTCCTGGACAGCCTGCTCAACCGGCCATTCTTTTTTATACGGCCTTTCTGAAGTCAACGCATCAAACACGTCGCAAATGGCTACAATTCGCCCCTCAAGCGGAATATTATCACCAATCAATCCGCAAGGATATCCCGAACCATCCCATTTTTCATGATGTGTTCGGGCAATAGTTTCGGCCATCTGCATCAAATCCGAATTGGATCCGGATAAAATTTGCCCCCCTATTTCCGCATGGGTTTTCATGGTCTCCCACTCCCCGGCTTCCAGTTTTCCCGGCTTGAGTAAAATACTGTCCGGGATCCCAATTTTTCCAATATCGTGCATGGGGCTGGCATGCAATAATAATTCGCATTGATCTTCAGATAACCCAAGGGCTTTCCCTAAAATTGATGAATATCGGCTCATTCGAATTACGTGCATACCCGTTTCGTTGTCCCGGTATTCTGCCGCACGGCCTAACCGTTGGACCACTTCCAACCGGGTATCGGCTAATTGCTGGGTTCTCTCACGAATCTTTTGATCCAGCACCTTATTCTGGTTATTCACCTGATTGTGCAGAAGCCTGACATTTAACATATTTTTGATGCGTGCCAGGATTTCCAGAATATCGAACGGTTTTCCGACGAAATCCAACGCGCCGGAAACCAGGGAGCGGATTTTGGTTTGTTCATTATTATCTGCAGTTATGACGACGACGGAGGGATAGGTTTCACTTTCTATCTCTTTAAGCTGCTCCATTACCTCCACACCGTCCAAATACGGCATGTTAAGGTCCAGCAGGACCAGGTCGGGCTTAAAGTTCCTGTAAATATCTGCTACTTTGCGCGAGTCTGTAGTCCATTGTACCGAGCGGAATCCGTTTTGGTAAAGCAATTGCTCCAACAGCCTTACATTTGCTTCCTCATCATCGACTATTAGAATTTTGCCGTCCAGGACCTCTGTAAACTTATTTCCAAGATATCTATGATCATTCACCGAACAACTCTCCATTGAATAACTCCTGACAGTCCCAATTGGATTTTCCTCGATTAAAAGCTTCCAGGCACTTCCCTGAAAATAGCCGTAAAAATATTTTTTCCATTCACCTTAAATTTGGTGATATCAACCTCCACAAGGAACTCATCTCCATTTCCACGAACGGCACGCATTTGCAACCAGCCGTCTCTTTCCCCTCCCTTCCCGTCTCTTGCAAACAGTTTCATTTGGTTTTGATATTTGTTCCCTGAATAGAAAGGAAACAGGAAGTCCAGTGTTTTCTGTAAAGCCACAGCCACCGTGCAACCAAACATTTCTTCTGCATTCCGGTCGAATTGAATTATGCGTTGTTGCTCATCGAAAGAAACAATCGCTTCCAAGGATATTTGCATATAATTATATTTTAAAAGGTTTTGAATCACGCCTCTGTGTCACCTATTCTTGGTCAGACCAGGTTTCCTAATCTTATTTAGCAATATATATGCCAATGGCACCCAAGCCCTAACCCCTTGATTTAATATTACTTAAATATAGAGGAATAGTTAAACTCCGGTCATTATTCCAACAAACGGGCTCCGAGATTAACGGGATTACGGGATTCGTACCATTTTCCTTATTAACTTGGCAGTTTAATAGGAATAGCTGGGGACAAAAATGACCAAACGTAATTAATGGAAGGACTGCCAATAGCAGGGGTTATTTTGAAGTTAATCCTGTAGAAACGTTGCCTCCAAGATAATCTTGGAGAACAGGGGAAAAAGGTCTTCTATTTTGAGAAAACGGAATCGCTTTCCGCAATAAACACAACGCGGATTTAACACACTTGTTTTCGATACAGAGCATCGTATACGCAAATGAGTAAATTCTACACGCACTATGTCAAAGATTTTTTAGACTCGTGGATCGAATGCTGCATGATCTCCGCTCCATGTAACCATCAAACGAAGAAATTAAACTCTGATCAAGGGAAAATTCTTTAATCCTTTGATTCGCGTTATGCCCCTTAATACAGGCTAAAGACTTTTTCCCTATTGTCTTCCACCGCAAAAGAGCTGGCAACCTAAGCAAAGGCTTCAATTTTCTCACTACTAATTCAGCTTTGGGAGCTCTGATAATCCAACTCTAAATTAGAAGGAAATTGTAAATCCAA
The DNA here is from genome assembly GCA_029879645.1 of Nitrospinota bacterium. Taxonomy (GTDB): domain Bacteria; phylum Nitrospinota; class Nitrospinia; order Nitrospinales; family Nitrospinaceae; genus SZUA-226. The sequence continues at coordinate 6,667 of JAOUPX010000021.1, read as the reverse complement.
TTTTTGTTTTACCCATGCTGGAACGGGTTTCATTCCTGTACTATTGAGACTGATTTCACTTTCCATTTTTTCGAAAGTTTTCCAATGATTATCACTCAGCTCGCTGGTTGAAACCGTTTCTTTCAATGTTCCGTCTGCTTTGTATACTCTGACTTGATAAAACATTTCTGCCTCCTTGGTTGTTAGTTTTCAGATTGGCCTAACTTGATCTCAATTGTGCTTATAGCCTCTATAAAAGCAAATACTGTGCCAATCACCCAACCCCGCCCAACTCATTGTTTTTTAAAAGATTAAGAATTCGAGGGTGCAGCCGGCTCTCTCCCGGGAATACGAATTACCAGAATGCGGACACACCGCTTTACGGGATCCGGACAGGGACTTTATTATGGGATATCCAAAAACGGGTAAGGGGGATTAGACAAGGGGTTTAGAGGGCAATTATGGAGACGGCAATCCTGCTGCTCAGGGAGGAAGGCTCTAACAGACCAGGAAGGATCAGGTATAATTTTTTCGGTTCAATCCGAAGGTTTTTATTTTGTCGTAGAGGGTCTGCTTGGGAATACTTAAGGAATCCTGGATTTTTTTCAAATCGCCTTTTTGCGCTTTCAGCTCACTTTCGATCAGGCTTTTTTCAAATTGAGCGATTTTTTCCTTAAATGATTGTCCGTTGGATGGAAAGGACTGTCCAGAGGAGACCGGGGAAGCCACATCAGGTTTTTCAGAAACATCCGGGACATCCAGATTCAACCCCAAAACAAATTTTTCAGCTTCATTGCGAAGTTCCCGAATATTTCCCTCCCATTCCCGAGCCAGAAGATTCTGCATCAGCGTTTCCGGTGGATTGGGAGGTTCCAAACGGTAGCGCCCGCAGGCTTCCAAGACAAAATGCTGGAACAGCAGGGGAATGTCTTCGCGCCGGTCCCGTAGGGGGGGTATTTCAATCTGGACCACATTCAGTCGATAATACAAATCTTTTCTAAAGGTATTTTCCTCGTAAGCCTGCTTCAGGTCCACTTTGGTAGCGGCAATCACTCTCACATCTACAGGAACCGAGGTATTGGAACCCACCCGTTGCACCACCCGATCCTGTAACACATGCAGTAATTTGACCTGAAGATGCAAAGGCATGCTCTCAATTTCGTCGAGAAAAATCGTACCTCCATCGGCATGCTCAAATTTTCCTATACGCCTTTTATTGGCCCCGGTGAAGGCACCCGCCTCATGACCGAACAATTCACTTTCGATGATGGTTTCCGGCATGGCGCCACAGTTGATTGCCACAAAATGCTTGCGGCCACGCTTGCTCATTTCGTGCAGACTGCGGGCAATCAGATCTTTCCCTGTTCCCGTTTCGCCGAGCAGTAGAACATCGACATCGCAATCGGCAATACTTTTCACGGTAGTTCTAAGCCGCTCCACAGCTGGAGATTTACCCACAATCTTGCTTCCTGCTTCTTTTTGTGAGCTGAGCGTGGTCCGCAGTGCTCGCACCTCCAGAATCAGACGGCGTTTTTCCATAGCGCGTTTAACAACATCGATAAATTTGGAAGTTTCGAACGGTTTTTCCAGAAAATCATAGGCACCTTGCTGAATGGCCTTAACTGCCATGGGGATATCTCCCTGCCCGGTGATTAGAACCACTGGCAAATCGGGATCCATTTCTTTAACTTTTTTCAACAGGGTTAATCCATCCATCTCCGGCATAATGATATCGCTGACGACTATCCCAGGCCATTGAGGGTTCAGCAGGTTCAGGGCCTCAGAACCCGATTCAAGGGTATCTGCATCGAACCCTTTCCCCCGGAGTTCATTTCTATAGGCCTTACCAACTATTTCCTCATCATCAATAATCAGCACTTTATTAATTTCTGACATATCTCATCCTAAAGATTTTCAATCCACCTGAACATTATTAATCTCATTCCGTAATTATTCTAAGAGTTCTCCCTCCCACTCAGAGGAAGAGGAAGAGGAAGAGTAAGAGTAAAAAGTGTCCCTTCACCAGGCTGGCTGGTGCAGCTAATATCGCCCCCATGCCTTTTAATAATCCCGTAACTCACAAACAATCCGAGACCGGTTCCCTTAACCGCAGATTTAGTGGTAAAAAACGGTTCAAAAATATTTTTAACGTGCTGGGCGGAAATTCCGCAACCCGTGTCCCTGATTTGCACTTCAACCTGCGAATCGATATGATTCGTTGAAATTTCTATCCTGCCTCTTTCTCCGGTAATACTCTCCTCGGCATTTTGCAGTAGATTCAGAATCACCTGCTTCAACTGGTCCTCCACAACCTGGACATTGGGTAAATCCGGGGCGTACCTCTTAACCAGTTCAATTTTCTTTTCAATAAAATCCTTTTTCTTGAGGACAATCATATCATCCAAAATGCTGTGAAGATCGAGCGAGATCAATTGATCGGTGGAAGGACGATAAAATTGTTTCAGCTTGGTGGCCAAATCCATAACGCGCGAACTCTCTCGAATCGCAAGTTGTACCAACTCCTCCAGTTCACTATCCAGAGAAACGCTGGAAGATACCTGTTCCAGAATATTCCGGATCCCCAGAATAGGGTTGTTGAACTCATGAGAAATTGACGCGGCCAGCTTTCCCACTGCAGAGAGCTTCTCCGAATGCAAAAGATAGGCATGGGAGGCTTCCAACTCGGCGGTTCTTTCCCGTACTTTTTGCTCTAAACTACGATTCTGATCTTTGATCAGATTGTGCAGACGCCTCGTCTCCAAAAGATTGCGAATTCGAAAACTGACTTCTCCCAAGTCAAAAGGTTTATTGAGAAAATCATGGGCTCCACAATCCAGGGCCTTTAAGCGTGTTTCCATATCCATTTGTGCCGTAAGCACCAATACAGGAAGAAAAGAGTCTACCTGAATTTCTCTTAACTGAAACAGTATTTCAAAACCATCAACCTCTGGCATGTTTATATCGAGTAGAACCAGGTCGGGCTCGAACTCCTGAAATACCTCTAAAAATTTCGGTGAATGATCCAGAGCGCGGATGTTGCAATAGCCCTCCTTTTTAAGGAGTTTCTCCAATAAAAGAATATTGGGCGGCTCATCGTCAACAATAAGGATTTTAGAGTCGAAGTATTCTGTCACGGTTCCGCGTCTCCTTTCTTACAGTCCATTGGGATGATGTCAGAGAAGGATAAATAAAGCTAAAGGAAGTTCTCGGTTTTTAAATAAAGCTCCATTGTACCTGAATTTTCCACTCCGCAAAAATATTCCCCTTTGGCCAACCCGGGAGGCGGTCTGAAATACAATTCCTGAGAGAAGGTAATGGAGTCTGCATCAAGGTCTAGAATGGGCAAAGATATTCGCACTGGGCTAGGGGGCTTGTTTCTTGGATATTTTACCTGGAAGAATCGATGTGCTGGTGAATGGCTTTAAATATTTCCCCAAACCCGGTTGGCTTCATAATAATATCGCTCGCCCCCAGCAAAAGGGCCTCCTTGGCCACCTTGGAAGATGGGTATCCGGTAATGATAATAACAGGAGTCTTGGGAGACAGCCTTTTAACTTCCTTGAGAACTCCCAAACCGTCCATTTCATCCATCCTCAAATCGCTGATGACCAGGTCAAAGGTTTCCTGCTTAAACTGCGAAACACCCTCAATACCATTTTTAGCCTTTTTGACATCGAAGCCCGCTTCTATCAGGTCATCCCCTATGGTTTCGAGAACGATTTCTTCGTCATCTACAATCAGAATTTTTTCCTGTCTCATTTCACCCTTTTCATAGCTGGAAGTTTAACAATAAAATTGGCGCCATGGTTGAGCTGGCTTCTGGCAGTGATATGTCCCTTATGATGCATCACAATTTTATGGCAAATGGCAAGCCCCATCCCAGTTCCACTGTATTCACTGAGACCATGCAAACGTTCAAAGGGCCGAAAAATGCGATCCAGGTGCCTTTCATCAAATCCCTTGCCATTATCCTCCACATTAATTTCCTCAAAATTATCAGCGGTCCCGACATATTTAACTTTGACCACCGGTGTCTTTTCATCACTATGGTACTTGAGACTATTGGAAATCAAATTTTGAAACAATTGATGCATCTGAAATCTCTCCCCTTTGATACTGGGCAGGGATTCCACCTCTACCCTCCCCCGGGTTCTTTCAATCTGCACCTCAAGATCCGACAACACCTCGGAAACCACTTCATTTAAATCTACTATTTGAAAAGGGGTGGAATGAGTCGTGATCCTTGAGAAATGCAGAAGACCATCAATCAACCCTTTCATACGAAGTGCTGATTTTTGCATACGCTCAATGTAGTCTTTACCAGTATCGTTAAGCGCAGAGCCAAATTTCTCAGCCAGCCGGTCTCCGAAAACAATGATTTTTCTCAGGGGCTCCTGAAGATCGTGGGAGGCAATATAAGCAAAGTTGGTCAATTCCTCCATCGTCCTCTCCAACTCGGCTGTTCGCACCTGCACCTGATCCTCCAGGGTCTGGTTGTGCATTCGAACCCTTTGATGCAGTAAACGCATCTCTAACAGATTCTTGATTCGCAGATTTGCCTCGGTCAAATCAAAGGGTTTACTCAGAAAATCCTTGGCCCCTGAACGCAGTGCACGCCAGCGGGTTTTTTCATCCCTCATTGCAGTTAAAACCAGAATGGGAACCAGTGATTCCGGATCAACTTCTTTCAATTGCTCCATAACCTGAAACCCATCCATCCTCGGCATATTCAAGTCGAGCAAAATCAAATCCGGCTCAATTTCAGAAAACAGTGGCAGTACCTGCGTGGCCTCGGATGTGCTATGCAGATTGCTGTATCCCTCCTGGGTCATCATTTGTTCCAGAAGCAGGACATTCCCGGGCTCGTCGTCCACAATCAAAACTTTGGAATTCCGGTAATCTTTAGGTTCCAACATAATATCCTATCATCCTGAAGGGGACTTCATGGAAACCTCGTCTGCTTTCTCAAGCATTCGGTCCACCAAATCCATAAAATGGGTAATATTGATTGGCTTGGTAACGTAGGCATCAAACCCCGCCTCCATCCCATGACTCACATCTTCCTGTAAAGCATTGGCGCTCACGGCAACCACCGGGGTAGATCGGATTTCCTTATAAGCCTGCAGAGCTCTCAGGGTGGCAAATCCATCCATTCCGGAAAGGTTGATATCCATTAAAATCATCTTCGGACGGTGAGCCAGAGCCATCTCAATCCCTGATTTTCCATCTTTGGAATAAATCAATTGAATATTCGATCGTGATTTCAGAATCTGCCTGACCAATATAAGATTGTCAGGATTATCTTCTATATACAGGATAACGTATTTTTTTTCAGATATCAGAGGTCCTGACAAGGCTTTAGATTCAGGGACGGGAATCTCCCTTAATGCTGCTTTTTCGTTCCCCGCCTGCAGTTCCAAAGTAAAACAACTGCCTTTGCCGGGAACACTTCGGACAAAAATATCTCCCCGCATTTGCTCGATCAAACGCCGGGTGATTGTAAGCCCGATTCCGGTTCCCTCAATTTCTGAAGTTCCTTCATTCAGCCGGGTAAACGGCTCAAACAGATCGCTGATTTTATCCTTGGAGAACCCGACTCCTGAATCTTCTATACTAATACGTATATTCCCTTGAGGTGATCTTCTATAATAAATTGAAATCATTCCGTTTTCGATATTGTATTTAACAGCATTCGAAATCAGGTTTAAAAACACCTGCTTCAAGCGTACCCGATCCCCATAAACCATAAGCTTGGGGATAGATATCATATTGATTATTTTAATGCTGCGCTCCTGAGACATGGGAAGAATTAATGTAATTACTTCTTGAATCACAGGCACAACATCCACGTTTTCCAGGGATACGGTCATTTTCCCAGATTCAATACGTGCCAGATCCAGAATTTCATTAATCAACTCCAACAAATGGGAGCCGGCTTTGCGGACCTGGCTGACCCAGGGTTTTTGACGATCGGATAGAGCATCCAGGGTATCCATTTCCAAAATTTGGGTGAAGCCCAGAATGGAGTTCAGCGGAGTTCTCAATTCATGACTCATACGGGATAGGAAATCAGATTTGGCACGGTTGGCGCGCTCGGCCTCTTCCTTGGCCTGGACCAGCGCTTCTTCAACCCTCTTTCTTCTCAAAATGTCACGAAAGGTTATAACCGCGCCAACAATTTTTTCATCTTCAAAAATAGGAGCACATATATACTCTGCCAATAACGCGGATCCGTCTTTTTTCCAAAACACCTCCTCATCCTTGGATTGAGTTTTACCGTCTTTAAATACATCATACAAAGGATAATTTCGGCCTATCAAAGAATCATCTTCAGGAATAAGAGTCAATACTTCGTGCAAATATTTCCCCACTAACTCTTTTTCCTCAAACCGTGTCATCTTCAGGGCGGAGGGATTATAAAAAATAATTTCGCCTTCCAGATTGATTCCAAAAATCCCATCACCTACTGACTTTAGAATCAATTCATTTTGACGGGTCACCCGCTCAAGCGACCATTGAGCCTGTTTTTTATCTGTTATATCCTGAACCACGCCGGTGTATGCTCTTCGACCCCCAATAAAAAGCTCATTAACAGCCAGTTCGATAGGAAATACCGACCCGTCTTTCCTCAACCCCCAGACTTCCCTTTTCATTCCTATAACTTTCGCCTCTCCAGTATCATGATATG
>JAOUPX010000194.1 GCA_029879645.1 Nitrospinota bacterium | reverse complement strand
GCAAACGGCATTCTGATCCGGGTGTACGAAACCCAGGGTGCCTGGGATAAAATGATCGAACCCCTGAATACCTTGACCCAGAACTATACGAACAATGCCAAATACCAGGCCAAGCTGGGTGAGGCGCATTACCGCCTGAATCATTACGAAGTGGCGGTGGCTCCCCTGCAGCAAGCGGTCAATATGAATTATTCGGATTATCTGTCCGCCTACCGCCTGGGTGAATCCCTGGCCCGCACCGGAGCATACGAGAGCGCCATCGGCCACCTGGAACAGTCCATCAACTCAGCTCCTTCAAGAACCATAAAATACTACAACATGGGTCTGGTTTATGGATACCTGAAGCGGCATGACGATGCGATCCGCTATTTTGAAATGGCCGCAAATGAACGTCCGGCCTATGCCGCGGCATACTACAATATCGGCGCGATGTACCAGAATTCACAACGCCTGGAAGACGCGATACAGAATTATGAAAAAGCTCTGGCTATTGATCCGTCTCTGACAATGGCATCCAGCAATCTGGACTACCTGAAAACCTATCTGGAAAAACAAAAGAATACTCAGGATGCGGCACGCGAATCTTTTGAAAACCGCACCCAGCAACCGGCGGAACCCGTTCAGGAAAACCTGTTTGAAGCTCCTGCGCAACCGGACAACGCTCTGTCCATCGAAGAAGCTCCGGTGGAAGACCCCTCCAGTTTTAACAAAACGGAGAATACTGTCGAAGAAGCCCCGGCGGTTGAATCTTTCGACGCCGTTGAAGAAGCTCCCGCCGAAGTAGCCCCAACGGAATCTTTCGATGCCGCCGAAACAGCACCGGCTGAGGAACCGACCGCCGAGGAATCCTTTGGCACATTCGAAGAAGTCACGCCCGAAGAAACTCCGGCGGTAGAATCATTGGAGACAGCGGAAGAGACTCCGGCTGAAGAACCCGTTATGGAAACAGCCGAGGAAAACCCGGTGGATGAAACCTTTGAAACGGTAGTGGGTTCTGGTGTAGAATCGCCTGTGGAAGGTTCTGGATCCCCAGAGGTTACACCTGTGGGCACTTCGGAGGAAAACCCCGAGGTCACCCCGATCGGTACCCCCGAGGATTCGTTTGAAACGATCACCGATGGCGAAAGCACCGCAACCCCGGTTGAAGAACCGGCCGCCGAGGAATCTTCCAGCGACGGGGCAGTCGACGCCAACAATTTCTCATTCAGAAACTTTTAAAGAATCATACATGACAGGTCTCAACGACCCAAAAGACCGCCTCATCTTTGCTTTGGACGTTCCAGGGTTGGATGAGGCGGTTTCTTATGTTCAAAAACTGGACGGCTCCGTGGGCATGTTCAAGGTGGGACTCGAGCTGTTCCTGCGCGAAGGCCCTGCCATTCTGAACGCCGTGCAGGACCATACGGATGCCCCGATTTTCCTCGATCTCAAACTGCACGATATCGCCATAACGGTCGAGCGCGCCGTCAAATCCCTGCTCAAACATCGGGTGAAATTTTTAACGGTGCATTGCAGTGGGGGTGAGACGATGCTGAAGGCGGCGGCGCATGCCGCAGAGGGTTCCGATTTGCAGATTCTGGGAGTCACTGTGCTCACCAGCCTGGGACCCGACGACCACACGGCGGACCTGGGCTTCCGGGAAGACATCACTCTGAAGGAATTGGCGGTCACCCGGTCCCGGCTGGCTCAAAAAGCGCACTGCGCCGGAGTGGTCTGCTCCGGGCTGGAGGTGGCGGTGATCCGTGAAAATTTCAAGGATCTGCTGACCGTCGTCCCCGGCATTCGCATGGTGGAAAGCAATTCCGCCCCAGATGATCAAAAGCGGGTGATGACGCCGAGGGAGGCGATTCAGGCAGGCGCCGACTATCTGGTTGTGGGACGGCCCATCCGCGACGCGGACGATCCCCGAACGGCGGCGCTGAAAATCGTGCAGGATATTTTCGACGGAGTCATCTCCTAAAAAATTCCTACCCTTCCCTTCCACCCATCGTTTATGATGGGGCGCCATGCAAACCTTGATCCAGTTCATACATCTGCTCAGTCTGGTGATATGGATGGGGAGCATCATTTTTTTCTCCTTCTTCGCCGCCCCTGCGGTTTTCCGCCTGCTCGACCGGCAGAAGGCGGGTGAGGTGGTGGGCGCCATTTTTCCGAAATACTACGCCATCGGATACATTTGCAGTATCCTCGCCGCCGCCACCCTGATCCAGAGTCCCGGAGGCATGAAGGGTCCGCCGCTGATCTTTCTCACCGTCATGGCGGCCTGCACGTTTTACGCGGGACTGGTCATCAACCCGCAGGCGCGGGCGTTGAAACAGCAAATGCTGGACCAACCCGAGCACCGGGAGGCCATTGAACCCCAATTCCGTTCCCTGCACGGCTGGTCGGTTCGCTTGAACGCCTCTGTGCTGATCTTCGGGCTGGGTCTGTTGTGGACCACCGCCATGCGGCTGACGTAAACCCACGCCCCCTTTGCCGATGAATACGGCCCCTCCCATCAAACCGTTTTACACCCGAACCCGGTTCATCCTATTGATATTGGTGGCCGGCATCATTTATACCTACGGCTGGAAAGTCACCCAGATTCAACCCGGCAACCTGATCCGGGATTTCCATCTGGTGAAACCGTTGATTTCCGCCTTACTGCACCCGGACCTCATCACCCGCGAAACGGATTCCCTCACCACCGAAGCACGGTTTGAACTGGCAGATGTGGCCGGGGCGGAAACCGATATCTCAGCCCCCGCCGACCCTTCACCCGGACTCCAATTGTCGCGCACGGAAGGAAGCATCGGAGACACTCTGGCGGTGGAAGGATTTCATCTGCCCGCACAACGGCAGGGGCAATTGTTCTGGGTCAATTCCATCGAACAGGAGTTTCCCCTGGGTGAAATTGCCAGCGATGCGACCGGACGATTTTATAAGGAAATCACTGTGCCCCCGACGGCGCGGGGAGAGGTCCAACAGGTGCGGGCGGTGCTGACCTGGGAAACCGGCGGCTGGCAATTCAGTCACGCCCTTAAATTGACAGTGGATAAAATCGTCGAAACCCTGTTCCTGGGATTGATGGCCTCCACCCTGGCGATCATGCTCGCCGGACCTCTGAGTTTTCTCGGCGCGCGCAATT
>JAOUPX010000098.1 GCA_029879645.1 Nitrospinota bacterium | reverse complement strand
TTTAGATGAAACCACAATAACCGAATAATGCCCTCCCCCACCAGCGGCTTTGTGACCCCGATGCTGATGACTGTCGTCGATTATCTCCACGTACGATGCTTCCAGTTTTTCCTTTAATATCCGTTCAATCAATTGCACTGCTGAATCCATAATTTCTTCCTGATTTAAAAAGGTGATCGTTTATAAGTTATATCCATGGTCCAAAACCGGGAGCGATTCACTCCGGATTCCGGGCATTTATATCGGGCAGATTGTAAAAGTTTTTCAGATTTTCAGTGTAGCGGGAGTGAGCCTCGTTTTTATCCTCGTCCACCAATCGCGCCCGGCATTTGGCGCATACTGGAATGCGGTCCGGCGAATAAGCTTTGATCCGATTTTTAATCCCGCATTCCGGGCATTCGATGATAAAAATATCCTTATCCATGGCTTTCCTTTGATGAACTGAAGGGTGTATTATAAACCCAAGGAGATATTGAACTGAAATGTTTGTTTTCACCGCCCAAAACCTCAAAGACTTGCCCCTGAGGACCAAAATCGGGTTATTCCTGGCTATTGCCCTCGGAATTACCCTGCTGGTTCTTTTCGGCCTGACGTTTCTGATAATTGCGCTGGTGGGCGGAGTGATTACCCTGATCGCCAATTTATTTCGGGGCAGCCGACAGCCATCGCCTCCACTCAACAACCCCTTCCCCCAGCATCCGCCGTTCCAGAAACCCCAAACGCCCCGGAAATTCGATGATGATGACGTTATTGATGTGTGACAGGTTTCCCAATCAGCGCGGCTTTTTATATTGATGCGTTGAGCGTCCGAGATACACTTCCGCCGATTCCATGAGGGTTTCAGACAATGTCGGATGAGGATGCACCGTTTCCGCCAAATCGTGCGCGGTGGCCTTCAGCCGAATCGCCAGTGCCGCCTCGGAAATGAGGTCTCCGACACCCACACCGACCATACCCACTCCCAGAATGCGATCTGTCTGGGGATCGATAATAAGCTTGGTCGCTCCGTCATTTCGGCCTAAAGTACCCGCCCGGCCCGATGCTCCCCATGGGAATTTAGCAATGGCAATTTCGATTCCCCGGGCTTTTGCCTCCGTTTCAGTCAAGCCGCACCAGGCAATTTCGGGATCGGTGAAAACCACGGCGGGAATTAACGGAGAATCATTCCCTACTGGGTTACCAAGCAGTACATCCACAGCCCTTTTGGCTTCATGAGAAGCCTTATGCGCCAACATTGCCCCCCCAACCACATCACCAATGGCAAAAATGGAAGGATCCCCCGTCCGGCCATCTGAATCCGCCTGGATAAACCCCCGGTCATTCATCTTTACCTGAGTGTTTTCGAGGCCCAGACCGGAAGTATTCGGCTCACGGCCCACGGAAACCAGAATACGGTCAAATTCAGCCTCTGAAAGCCCTTCAGAGCCTTCCAGAGCAACGTTCAGACAGTCCCCTGACATCTTGATTTCGGCCACTTTAGTGCTCAAGTGGATGGACTCTAATTCCTTTTTAAGCCGGGCCTGTAAAATACGGACCAAATCCCGGTCGGCTCCCGGAAGCAGGCCATCGGTCATTTCAACAACAGTCACCCGGCTTCCCAAAGCCGAATATACGGTGCTCATTTCCAGGCCGATATAGCCCCCGCCGATTACCAGAAGTCGATCGGGAATATCCTCAAGTTCTAAAGCGCCGGAGGAATCCATTAGGCGCGAACCCAGGCCCGCCCACGCTTCTGGAATAATGGGTCGTGACCCGACAGCAACAAGCGCACGGTCAAATGCAATTGATCCATGACCCTCCACCCGAACGGAGTGGGAGTTTTCAAATACCGCCCGTCCCTGTATGCGGTCGATACCCCGCTGTTTGCATAATTGCGATAATCCTCCGGTAAGATTGCCGGTCACCTTTTCCTTCCATCCGCGAATCTTATCGATATCAATGACAGGCTCACCAAAACTCACACCCCAGTCCTCAGCATGTTTCGCCTCGGAAATCAATTTCGCCAGATGCAGAAGAGTTTTGGAAGGAATGCACCCGCGCAGGAGACAGACACCTCCCAACTGGCTCTCTTCATCGATGAGGGTCACCTTCATCCCCTGGTCGGCGGCCAGAAAAGCCGCGGCATATCCACCTGGGCCCCCTCCGATAATCAGTAAATTCTGGTCACTCATAGGTATTATTTCCGATGGAAGAAGTATAGAAAAATAAATTCAGATTATTTGTGACGCCTGCGGCTGAGCTGCTCCCAGGAGCGAGGCTCTGTTTTCTGTTGAATGCGGCTCAATATGAAATTAAAAATTTTACGAGCCTCCTTTGCAGAAGTATTCGGCCCCAATAATTTTTGCGTGAAACTTTTTTCCAATTCAACAAAGGACTCAACCTGACGTCCATATTTCTTGACTATCTGAAGATTACTGAGGTTGGAGGTTTTCTGATGGAGCAATTGCGGGTTCTTTGCAGGATCGCCCTTCTTTTCATCAGGTTCGGGATCATGAGACGAATTGGCATCAGGTGAATCCGGCGGGTTTTTCAAAAAATAACGTAGGGCAAAACCCTGTTCCGTCCGGCAAATATCATTTAATCTGTGCAAGAGTCCCGATTGATCCGGCATGGATTCATCCGAGTTGGTCAATTGCCATTCTTCTCCCTCCGCTTGTTCCAACACCCCCAGATCGGCCAGATGACCGCATACGGCTAATGCGGTCTTCTCATCGACATCGGATAACAGGATTCCGTCCCTCATCATACTCACCCATGAAGAAAGGGAACGATGTCCTTTATAATTATTCATGCCTGACATCCGTAATATTTCTTTTCAGTCAAAGCTTGCGATTTTCCAATCGTCTAATGAGAACCGCCTTCCAGCTTTCAGAAAGCGCAGGGTGATTTAAAAGCTTTTTAATATTCTCATAGTCCGATTTATCACGGTACATGAGATAATGGGCGTCCGCCACGGAAATTTCTGCTTTATCGTAATGGATGCGTTCCACTTCCATACCGACCTGGACCCATCCCTGCTTCAGGACACGAAAATAATATCCGCAATACCCCAGAGATTGTATCCGCGAAGCCAGTTTTGGCAATCCAAAAGTTTTGGTCAATTTGTGACACGGTTGACGAGGTTGCGAACATTGAATCTCCGCTTCCCCGATTCTAAAGATATCACCAATATGAACCTGGTCTTCCGTCAGCCCGGATACGGTTAAATTCTCTCCAAATGCAGGAGCCGTCATTTCGCGGGAAAGCTCCCTCTCCCAGAAAGGATAATGGTCTGCCGGATAACCACACACCGCCTTGTCCCGACCACCATGATTCACCGGGTCGGCTACCTGATCTCCTTCAAAACCCAGCAGGTCCAGGAAAACCTTACCCTTAACAGGATTCCGATACAAAGACGTTTTTAATTTACGGTCACCCGCATATACAACATCACGCGGGGTTCCTATATGTAGCGAGTTAACAGAAAACATTGGATACCATTAAGGCGTATTAATAAAAGAGGTATTTTATCGGGTTCCGGAAAGGTGGGAAAGGAAAATCTAATCAACTATTTGGTATTGATTTCTGCCGTTTCGTTTCGCTTCATATAAGGCCTGGTCCGCCTTTTTAAGAAGTGTTTCATGGTCGGTTCCGTGATCCGGGAAGAGGGATATTCCTATACTGAACGAGGAATTGACTTCGTTCCCGTCCAGGTTCAAAGGTTGTCGACCCAGTTGAATCAGCTTCCCGGCAAGGGTCTCGGCATTTCGGCGGTCTTCCAGCTCAGGCAATACCAGAATAAATTCATCACCTCCGAGACGGGCCAGGGTATCCTCTTTTCGAATATTGGATTTAATTCGGTTGCCCATTTCCCTGAGAAACAGATCCCCCATGCCATGACCAAAATTATCGTTAACCAATTTGAAATCATCAAAATCAAGAAACATAACGGCCAAACGCTTTTTCACCCGATGCGCATGAGCCAGAGCCTGCGTCAGCCTGTCGATCAACAAAAGCCTGTTGGGTAGCTTGGTCAGGGAGTCATAGTAGGCCATGTTCTTGATTGTATTCTCCCCTCTCTGCCGATCCAACTCCGCCCCGGCACGGGCGGCAAAAATCTGCAAAATGGATATCGTTCGCTCTTTATCAAGCATCGGCCTGCGGTCGAATACAGCAATATGCCCCATCACATTCAACGAGGAATCAAAAAAAGGAACACCTGCGTAACTTTTAGCTCCGATTTCTTTTAAAAATACTTCTTCGGGGAATGCCTCCTGGACTCCATCAGAATAAAAACTGATCCTTCCTCCAAGGAGATTTTCATATATGGTGTGAGGAACTTCATATTGGAGATCGCTGACAAATTGCTGCCAAAAAAACCTTTTAGTCACCTCTCCATTCCACCCTGCAATAATTCTGTATTTTGTGTCCTGGCCCTCTAAAATCTCACTGACCATGGCACAATGGGCCGGTAAAGCGCTAGCCAGATTACGCACGAGTGACTTGAAAAACCCCTCTCCAGTCTGCGCCGAAGTTCCTTTGACGATTGATTGAAACGCCTGGTCATCACGGTTTCTCTTAATTTCATTTCCTATGCTGGTTGAAAATGTCTTGAGAATGGATTCCTCATCGGGTGTCCATGCACGCCTTGAATCAGGGTTGGCAAATAAAGCGAATCCCCAATAGGTCTGATCAAATGTAAAAGGAGCCAAAACGCACGAGTGAATTCCCTGAACTTGAAAAAAGGGTGAAGGAGCGTTGCTGGAATCTTCAAAATAATTAACGGACCTGCCCATCTTCAGATCATTTATCTTTGTACTCAATCCCAGGTCTGCGTAATTTAAATTGTGCAGGTCCTGAGTAAATTTATTATTGTCTTCACCGCACCAAAAATATTTCAAACTGAAAACACCATTCCCAGCTTCTGGATCCGGCTGATCTTGGAAAATGTAAACACCATCCATTTTCCCGGCTTTACCGACAATTCCCAGCGCTTCCCGGATAGCGGATTCATGATCACGAACGGTAAGGAGTTTGATGGCGGCTTTGGACACACCCTGCAATAATCGGCGCTGAATCTTCAGTGATTCCTCGGCCTCAATTCTCTTGTGCTCTTCCCTGAATAAATTAATGGTGTGTCGAATGGTTTTAAAAAGACTTTCCGGCGTAAGACCCGTCTTCACCAGATAATCGGTAGCTCCGGCTTTCATCGCCTGAACAGCAACTTCCTGGTTTCCCTGACCCGTTAAAATGATTACTGGAAGCATGCACCCTTTTTCCCGAACTTCCTTAAGGATTTCCAAACCGCTCCATTCACCCAGAAAGTAATCCAGAAAAAAAAGATCGTAATGGGATTCGGTCAATTTCCGAAAAATATCATCCTTCGTGCTAGCAGAATCTACCGTAACCGTGGCTTTTTCATTTCGCCGGGTATAATAATCCCAATCTTTCCACGCATGAATCAATCCCCGGAAATACCACAAATCATCTTCATCATCGTCGGCGATTAAAATGCGTATATCGTTGTATTTGCTCACTTTCACAGACCTTACTTTAAATGTCAAAATAGACGTCCCGGCAAACCTTACCCAACTATTTTATGTTAATGAAACACCAATCATTCGTCAACCATCCATATCGGGAAAACATTATAATAAAACAAGTTGCGGGATTATTACTAAGGAAGGCTTATGAATACCCAACGGTGTTGATTCGAGGGCAATGAGAGGATAGAGCTTAATTGAATAGAAAAGTCTTTGCTGGGGAAAACATTAAAATCTAGTACACAGGAAGAATATATTATTCTGCAAAGTTATACCTGTCTCTACCTTTGCGTTTGGAGGCATACAGGGCATCGTCAGCTTTTTTGAGAAGGGTTTCATAATCGGCACCATGATCCGGGTAAAGTGAAATACCGATGCTGAACGAAGATTTGATTTCTTTACCCTCAAGAATCATCGACTTTCGACCCAATTGAATCAATTTTTCAGCCAAAGTAACGGCATTCTCCCTATCCTGCAACTCAGGAAGTACCAGAATAAATTCGTCCCCTCCCAGTCTAGCCACTGTGTCCTCTTCCCGGATCGAGGATTTCAGGTTCTGGCTCATTTGCTTGAGTAGGAGATCCCCCACTCCGTGGCCATAAGTATCATTCACGAATTTAAAATTATCCAAATCCAGAAACATCACAGCCAGGCGCTTTTTAACACGCTGGGCATGCGCCAGGGCAAGAGTGAGTCTATCAATCAAGAGAATACGGTTTGGCAAGCCCGTCAGAGAATCATGGTAGGCCATGTTTTTTATTGTTTCTTCCGCTCTCTGACGTTCCAGCTCGGCTCCGGCCCTGGCGGCAAAAACCCTCAAAATGGAAATTGTCCGCTCCTTATCCAGCATCGGCCTTCGGTCAAAGACAACTAGATGCCCCATCACCTTCATTGACGAATTAAAGAAAGGAACTCCAGCGTAACCCTTAGCATCTATTTTCTTAAGAAACAATTCATTGGGAAAAGCTTCCTGAATCTTATCGGAATAAAAACTGATCATACCACCTATAAGATCTTCATAAGGCGTCTCTATCACTTCATATTCATGACCGCGCACAAACTGCTCTCCATCCCAACCCGCAATAACCCGGCACTTTATTTCGGGGCCTTCCAAAGTTTCACTGACCATGGAACACTTGGCAGGCAATGCCGAAGCCAGATGACGAACCAGTGATTGAAAAAATTCATTTCCCGTCTGGGCTGATGTTCCTTCCACAATGGATCGGAATGCCTGATCATCACGATTTCTTTTAATTTCTCCGCCAATACTCGCTGAAAAGGTTCTCAATATGGATTCTTCATCGGAAGTCCAGGATCGAAAGGAATGGTTATCGGCAAATAATATAAATCCCCAGTAAATATAATCAATTTTTATAGGGGACAAAACACAGGACTTGATTCCCTGGGAATGAAAAAACTGATCTCCAGGTTCGTTAGAATCCACCACATGGCAAATGGATTTACCCATCGCCAGATCCTTCAACCAATCCGTCCACCCCATGCCAACATAGGACAAATCATAAAGGTCTCCTGACAGAAATTCATCATTTCCTCGGCTCCAGAAGTGCTTCACACTAAAAGCGCCTTCTCCCGTCTCTGGATGTGGGTGATCCTGAAAAATGTAAGCCCTATCCATATTTCCCGCTTTTCCAACAATGCGCAGGGATTCCTTGATTGCTGATTCATGATCATAGACCGTGAGCAAACGCGTAGCGGCTTCCGAGACACCTTGCAATAGTTGGCCCTGGTTTTTCAGTGATTTTTCGGCCTGAATCCTTTGCTGTTCTTCCTTGGTTAAATTAAGAGAGTGACGAATTGTTTTAGAAAGACTTTCTGCGTTAAGTTCAGATTTAACCAGATAATCAATGGCTCCCGCTTTCATGGCTTGAACGGCGATCTGCTGATCTCCCTGGCCTGTAAGCATAACTACGGGAAGGGTATAACCGTCTACCCGAATTTTTTTCAGTATATCCAATCCATTCCATTCACCAAGGCGGTAATCAAGGAAGAATAGATCATAGGTGGATTCATCCAGATTTTGATCGATCTCTTCCATAGTGGAAACAGAATCCAATTTGATTTCCCCATCAAAGACTCCCTCAAGAATTAATTCCTCAAACAGGAACAAATCGTCGGGATCGTCTTCTGCAATCAAAATTCGAATGTTGTCTTCAGTCCACGCCATGAAAGAACCAGATTATTAGCCAATAATGGCTATTCATAGAAATAGTACCAGTATATACATGGTAAAGAAATCAAAGTAAATCGTCAACTGACTCCATCCCAAAATATCTGTATAATTAGGGCTTAACTGGGTTTAAAGAAGAGGCGGACACTCAGGGCATCCACAAATACATAAAATTGGGCTCGGGGGTTTTCGGGATAAAATTTAGGTTGATCAGATTGAGATTTATGGTCGAAGGCGGGATCTGCGAAGAATAGACATTGGATTTATATTGCCCCGCCCGATGGTAAACCACCAGACGAATTTTATCCAACCCCAAATCTTTCTTGATGAAGTCTTCCGCTTCATCCATATAGGCAATTTGATCCACCAGTCTGGCTTCCAGAGCCTGGCGTGAGGTATAGATTCGGCCATCGGCGAGTTTATTAATTTCTTCGGCATTAAGGTCTTTCCGGTTTTCTTCAATGGTCGCGACAAACCTGCGATGCAGTTCGTCTATCGTTTCCTGAAAAACCCGGCGTTCGTTTTCCGTCAGCGGACGGAATGGCGACAGAAAGTCCTTATGATCACCAGACTTGACCACTTCAAAATCCACACCCACCTTATCCATCAACCCTTTCAAATTCATTTTAAGGGCTATCACACCAATACTTCCAGTGAGCGACGTTGGGTGGACAATGATCCTGTCTGCTGCCTGGGCGATGTAATAACCTCCAGAAGCGGCGAGGTCCATAACAATCGCATACACTTTAATCCGTTTTCTCTCTTTGAATAATTTGATTTCATGGTAAATAATATCACTGGAAGTCACCGTTCCGCCGGGAGTATTGATTCTGAGAATCAGTCCTTTGACATCGTCATCCTCCTCAGCCTTCTTTAAAGCCTCACGTACGCGGTCGACCATACCGACCTCTATCTGCGCTCCCAGGGCGGAAACCTGCTTTTCATTAGAAATCATGCCTTTTATATCAATCACCACAACTTTATTTGCGCCCTCGCCTGATACGGTCTTTTCCTTGAATGAACCCATCTTAGGGGTCAATTGTACATTTACACATCCAGCTAAACTTATCAGAATAAGAACCCCTAGCGATAAAAGGACTCTGTTGGGTCGCCAAAACACATCGTGAAATTTAATTTTTCTATTCATCATTAATTTTGCTCGCCACACATATAATTATATAGCGGTTTAAATTTTGGAATCACCGGTGCCCAACGTCCTTCCTGTCGTTCCAGAATCTCAAAAATATTATTCCATGATTTTCTCACCACCTCTGAGTTTCTCCTGTCTTCAGGAAGGATCAGTTGCTCAAGAAAAGGTTGAGTATTCAAAACAATTTCACGGACCGTCATGGTATCACGGGCTATTTCCATTTTTAATTTCTTGCGGGCTTCCATGGTAGCGACATCATTCACCCGATTCATTTGAAAATCCTGAAACAAACTCCGGAAACCCTCCTGCAGGCTTTCCAGGCTTTCCTTAAGCTCGGTTACCCCATTAACTTTGGCCAGGATAGAATTGATACTCTGCAAGGGAGAAATAATATTAATCTCATGCAGGGTGGACTCTTTGACATCGTATATTCTCATAATATCCTGAACCCCGAGTTTTTTCCCCGGTTCGTTTTCTCCATTAACCGCCTCTAAAGTTTTTTGAATCTGTTGTTCCAGGCCTTCACTTAGTTTGGCCCGAGCCTCCTCTACTTTCCTTTCAAAATCGTCTCCGTGACCCAGCTTTTCAAATTCAGGCTGGCATTCCCTGGTGAGTTTATGAAGGAGCATTTCCACTTCTGAATTAATCAGGGTTTGAAGCCGAATAATTCGTGCATCAGTCAGCGGACTGACAAATTTAATACGCACTTCTTTTTCAATGCGCATCATCTCTCTGGGCATATTCCGAAAAACCTTGCCATAACTGTCGAAAACGGCCTGCCAGTGCTCCAGCGTATGCTTCTTATTACTTTTGGTATATTTAATCGTGGTTCTTTTAATACGGACCACGTTCTCCTGAATCAGAGAAATCAACTTATCCCGCATCAAGCCATCAATTTTATCATCCAAACTATCCATAAATGCCCAAAAGGTTTATTTTTTATCGTTAAAAGATTTGGCGCATCGGCAACCGATACCATAAAACTCCTGCCCATCATTCTGACCATAGCGATGTGAAACCCGCATATAATCTGAAAGGCTGTTCCAGGCGCCACCGCGAACCACATGGTATTTTCCTCGTGAAGGCCCTTTCGGATTGTTGCGCGGGCTTTTTTGGTAATAGCGCGCATCATACCAATCGAAAACCCATTCGGCAATATTTCCCGACATATCGTAAATTCCTTCTGGAGTTTTGCCCGCTTCCAGCGAGCCTACCTCCCGAAGAGTATCACCTTTATTGATAAAACAACACCGATTGAAATGGGCTCGTTTTTCATCGGGAGGCTCCTCCCCCCACGGGTAAGTCCGATGACCCACTCCACCTGCGGCCCGCTCCCATTCGGCCTCTGTCGGGAGACGTTTACCGCGCCAAAGGCAGTAATTCCGGCACCGTTTCCAGGTGAGTCCGATCACCGGTTTACGTTCCATTCCCGGTCGTACCTGCCGGTCATGCCACCCGGTGATGGTTGGATGTTGATTGGGGTTCTGCGCCAGATACTCGGCAAAATCGCCGCCCGTCACTTCATAACGATCAATCCAGAAGGCGTCCAGATACACGGTGTGCTGAGGGTGCTCGTCCTTGCGGCCCTTGCCTTCCGGGCTTCCCATTGAAAAGTCTCCGGCGGGAATCAATACCATCTCTGCCGGTTCTCTTGCAGGGGAGGATTCCCCAAAACCATTGTCAGGTCCTACCCAGAAGGTCAACAGCAACACAAACAAACAAATCAGCTCATCCGGTTTCACTGTAACACTCCAAATCAAAAGGAAATATAATAATTTATTGAGCCATCCAGTTAAAGTCTTTATTATATTCAATCAGTACCTGCACAGCTTGGCGGACCGCCCCGCCCCGCTGAAATCTCTCACCCCCTCTTCCGATGATACGTATAATCAGGCAATTGGATGAATGGCTGGCCAAGGCGGAATCTGGTCTTCTCGTGATCCTGATTTTTCTCATGGTATTTTTTTCCTTTGGCCAGGCGCTTTTAAGGAATTTCTTGAATACCGGTTTTTTGTGGACCGATATATTTTTGCGTCAATTGGTCCTCTGGGTGGGATTCCTGGGCGCCTCTCTGGCCGTCAGAAACCGCCGCCATATTTCTATCGATGTTCTCACACACTTTATTCCTAGTCGTTTTAAACCCATCCTTAACATTTTAATAGGTTTCCTTTCAGGGTTGATCACGGTCTTCCTTTCCTATGCGGCCTGGAAGTTTGTCGAATTCGAAATGGAATCTCCAACCACTCTGTTTTTTGATATACCGGCGTGGATTTTTCAAACTATCCTACCATTCAGTTTTGCAGTAATTTCCCTCAGGTACTTCTTGCGCGTGTATGACGAATCGGTAAAGTTTTGGAATGCGAGATGACTTTTATGATCGTCCTCACAATCATCCTTCTGGCCCTTCTGGGAGTGCCCCTGTTCGCCATTATCGGACTCGCCGGACTGGTATCTTTTTACCATGCAGAAATTGATTCGGCCGGACTCTTCATTGAGTTGTACCGGGTA
>JAOUPX010000097.1 GCA_029879645.1 Nitrospinota bacterium | reverse complement strand
GCCCAGGCTCAATTCTTTGAGCAGAAAGATGTGTTCGACCAGTCGGAGTTGGATTACGAGAAGATTTTCAAGGAAGGGTTGTCGGCCAACGGGAAAACGCTGAACCTTTCCGGAAAAAAAATCGGGGATGCCGGGATTGAACTTCTGCTCAAGCAGGACTTCCTCAAAAAAGTCACTAAACTGGACCTGCGCTACAATAAAATTTCCGAAAACGGCGCCCGGTTGATGGCCGCGTCCAACGCCTTCGGCAAGCTCAAGTCCCTGGAGTTGAAGCACAATTATCTGCTCGACGACGGAACCCTGGCGCTGGCGCAATCGAACGGATTCCCTAATCTGGAAAAGCTGAGCCTCGGCTGGAATGAAATTCGGGATGCCGGGGCACTGGCGTTTGCCACAACCAAAACCTTTCCCAAATTAAAAAAGCTGGACCTGCGCGGCAATTTTCTCGCCGACGAAACCAAAAACACCCTCAAAAAAGACCTGGCTCACTTGCAATCTCTGGAACTGTTTTAAAACTCCCGGCGGGTTCAAAACCCGTCGATGTTGCCGGTGGCGAGGTCGAGGGCCACGCCCGGGGGCGGAGGTACCTGGGCGAGGTTCAATAACCGTTTAAATTGCCTGGGACGATGGCTCGTGCAACTTTCGGGTCAATAGTGACCTTGGTGAGCATGTCCTTGTAGGCCATCGTGCCAATACCGTCGAATGATATAATCAGGTCGTCCTGGCCAGTGCTGTTCAAATCCCCCGATGCCATGGCCACGGGCGAGAGTTTAGTCAAAAGCATTGCGCTGGCGTCGTTCAGGTAAATATAAACACCGGTGGTGCCGCCGAAATCGAATACCAGATCATCCTGACCGGTGCCGTCGAAATCGCCGCTGGTGATCATTCTCGGTTTCATTGTGGTCAGCTTGGAGAGGGCTCCCTGGTTCCGGGCGATGAACAGGCCGCCGGTACCGCCGGAGGCCAGGGCTTGCTGAACTGTATCGTTTTGAATTTGTATGATGAGGGGATTCTGCGCATCAAGAACCGCAGGAAAAACGATCTGTCCCTGGCGTCCGTCACCGATCTTCAGGGTGAATCCGCCGGATTGTTGTGCAAAAGGGGAGGGCGTCTTTTGCCAGTCTGCGTCTAATCCGGAAACGATCCTGGAATCAGTTTCCAAGCTGGGAGGAGGTACAGCATCTTTTATGGATTTTGAAAAAACCGGTGAATGAAACAGGAACAGGATTAAGACAGGGGCCAGACTAATGGTCCATCGCTTCACGGTTACCCTCCCAGATAAATATATGAATGAATTGGTCTTATCAGTGTATCGGATATCCAAATGTTGTCAAGGCGGGCTTTTCGGATTTTGTGTGAAGGGGTGCCGGAAGGGATGGGGGTTAGAATCCGGGTCGTGGAAAAACTGAATAAAGTTGTGGTGTTAGCCAGTGGGGCCGGTTGCAGGGATCAGATGAAACCCACAGGGGAGGCGCGATTTTTTTTTATCGCAGGTCACCCATTTCCCGCTGTGGTCGGTTTGGGGGAGGGCGCCTTTGCGTCTCTTCAAATGGTTAAAGCTCGACGACTCCGCTATCTTCGTCGAAGATGAAAATTTTACCCTCGGGCGCGCGGAAGGTGATCTCTTTGACCTCCCAGATGTGCTTCTTTTTGACATCGGCTTCGGCGGCGTGGAACCGGCCATTGGCCTCTCTCTGCAGTAACAGATGTTTATTGGAATCGTTGCACACGATCTTCCACTCATAGAAATCACTTTTGACGATTCCCTTGTCATAATCGATATCAATAATATTCATTACCGCGTGACTCCTGTTCCAAATTGGGGTGTAGGTTTAAGGTTCAATAATGATGGATGTCGTTCGCCAGTTCCCTGGCTTTGGCCAGTGCGTGACTTTTGGTGGGCTGGGGCGGATTGTTGATCGCCATTTTGGCGAAATCCACCAATACATCGGTTTCCTCGTTGAGGGTTTTCCCCTTCTTCTTGAAGAAGTCCTGTAGCTGTGATTCCTTAACCACGATGGGTTTGACCGGCGGGCTTTTGATCTCTTTTTTCGCTGGCGGTGAAGAATCTTCCGGCAGTCCGGTGACATCCCGTTCGATCACGATTTCCGGCAGGATGCCCTGGATGGTGATATCGATTCCCGAAGGGGTGTAATATTTGGAAGTGGTGAGACGCATGCCCGCCGCATTGCTCATCCGGAAAATGGTCTGAACCGATCCCTTTCCGTAGGAATGCTCACCCAGAATCAACGCCTTGCCGGAATCCTTGAGGGAACCGGCAACGATTTCCGAGGCGCTGGCGCTGTGATTGTTGATGAGAACCGCCAGCGGCTTTTTATTCCAGGTCTCGTTGTACAGCGATTCGTATTGTTGTTTGTCATCACGGTCCCGGCCCTGCGTGTAGACGATCAACTGCCCTTCCTTGAGAAAGTGGCTGGCCACTTTAACCGACTGGCTGAGCAGGCCGCCGGGGTTGTCCCGCAGATCGAGAACAATGGCCTGGACGCCGTCCTTCTCCGCCTGTTCAAACGCTTCCTCCAACTGGTCGTTGGTCTGCTTGGAAAAACTGCTGATTTTGATGTAACCCGTATGGTCGCCCAGGTATTTGTAAGTCACCGTTTCAATAGAGATGATTTCCCGCGTCAACGTGGTGAGCTGGGTCACATTGGTGGAGGGGCGGTAGACATCGATGTTCACCTGAGTATTGGGGTATCCTCTCAGTTTCGCCGCCAGTTCGTGAATCTGCATGCCCTTGATTTCCTGTCCGTCCACCCGGGTGATGATGTCGTTGGGTAGAATACCCGCCCGGTCGGAGGGGGAGTCTTTCAGGACCCGAACCACCGTCAGCTTATAATCGACGAGAGTGATGACCATGCCCACACCGCCATACTGGCCTTCGGTGTCTCTCATGGACGCCTCAAATTCCTCAGGGTCCATGTAGACGGAATAGGGATCCAGGGAGTCCATCAGGCCTTTAACACCGGCTTTTTCCAGATCTTTCTTGGATAACGTTTCTTTGAATTCGCTGTGGAGAAAATCATAAACCCCCCGCAGGGTCTGCATGTTTTCTTCTTTATTGAAGGTCAGGCGGTAGCTGAACTTGTGACCGTTGGCTTCCAGGGTTTGCCCCGAATACACGGAAGACACGGAGAGCTTTTCCTTTTCCACCTTGCGGAGCATTTCATCGACCGCGGCGGTAAACAGTTTTTTGTAATCCGGGGGGTATACATAGTGGTCAGCCACCAGCTCCAGCACTTCATCGAACGTGTCCAGGTCGTCATCAAAGAAACCCGCGTGGGCGGAAGGGGTCTGGAAAGGCCCGCCGGATTGAAATCCTATGGGATTACAGAGGAACAACGCCCAAAGGACGAGGGTCATCCCCATTACATTTTTAAGCTTTTTGTTTAAGCGCATAGAGTTTGAATCAGGGGGTTAAAATACTGTCAAAAATAACTTCCAGGTTCTTTGTCATCAAATCCACACTGCCGCCGGAAATGCTCGGCGTCACTTTCAGCGTTTCGTTGATGATCACCGTCGGCGTTTCGTTGGCATTGTACTGCTTGGCCATCTCAAGGGATCTCTCCACTTTGGATTTGATAGCCGGGTCGCGCATACCCTCGGTCATTTCTTTTTCGATGCCGTAATCCTTGGCGAGAAGCTTGATGACCCGGGGCTGAAAGATATTGATCTGGAGTTTGAAGTTGGTATCGAAAAGCTCCTGGGTGAATTTTTTTTCCACACCCTGTTTATCCGAAATATAGAACGCCATCGCCGGATAGGGGTTCTGTTGACCCCAGTAAATGGGAGACTTTTTGTGCAGGAGTTTGCCTTTATATTTTTCATGGAGCCGCTTGGAAGTTTCCAAAAACTTGTAACAATGCCCGCAGGAATAGTTGAAAAACTCGATCATCTCGATCTGTTTGGCCCCTTTCAGACCGTCCGCTTTTCCCACCAGCTGATATTTGCCCTCGATACCGGGAACCTGATCCAGCTTCACCTTTGGACTGTGGCCTTCTTCGGCGGACTCGGCAGACGTTCCAACGGACGGGATAACAAGTAACAAAAATAATATCAAGGCATTAAGGTATTTCATGGGAACTCCATATTCGATTAGATATCTATCCATTATAGGGGAAAAAGGGGTCATTGTGCCATCCCTTAAAGCGGTAAATTTTAGTGCTGAATTCGGGGCCAATACCGGCTGAAATCGAATTTCGGGCTGTGTTTTTTGACGTGGCACCGGGTGCAGGCCGACCGGGCTTCCTTCGCGAACCCTCCTTGCGGATTCTGACTATGCTCCAGGCGCGCCCCGTGGCACATTTCGCATTGCACGTTTTTGAGTTCCGGGGTATCGATTTCGCTGATGAACCCGCCCGGCTTCTCGAATCCCGTGGTGTGGCAGGTCAGGCATTCCGGATCGAACGATTTGTTCACTTCCTCCAGCGCTTTGTAAGCCCGGCTATGACCTGTTTTGGACCATGTAGCATGTTCTTCAGCGTGGCAAGTGAAGCAGGTTTGCTCGGTCCCGAACACGCGGTTCTGAGCTTTCTTCCGCTTGGCGGACAGGGTGGCCATGAACAACTCTTCCACTTCGGAATTGTATTCATCATACAATCGGGTCATTTCCGGGTCCATCGGAGCTTTGGATCCGAGACGGACCATCTTCTGCTGAAAGGTTTTGCTTCCGCCCGGATCAATGCCGACCCGCAACTCGCCCATCTTTTGTCCCAGTGGGCCGGGTTGCACGAATATTTTCCCTTCCTGTTCCACCGGAGTCATGTCAATGAGGTCGGTATCTTTCTCAATGTGACCGTTGATGACCACATCCACGCCGGGTACCTCCAGAATTTTAATTCCCTTGTCGCGCGGCATATGCGTGAGGACCACCACCAGATCGGGCCTCTCGCTTTGGCGGATGCCGTCGAGCTGTTTCTGTAACGCCGTCAGCGGATCGCTCAGTTTCACGTTGGAGTCGGGGGACGTGTAAAAAAGATCGGGATCGGCCACGGCGGTCACGAACACCTTCAGGCCATTGGCCAGTGTCTTGGTGTGCGAGGAGGGCAGGGTGAGGCTCTCCAATTGCAGGTTGGCCGTTACCCATGGAATATTCTGGATGCCGTTGAGAAAGCCATTGCCGTAAACCAGGTCCTTGTCGCCCAGGGTGATGGCGTCATAGTTCATACGCGCCAGGGCCTTCATCATGGTTTGCGCTTTCGCCTTTCCCTGTCGGGTGGATTCCTTGAAGTTGTCCCCCAAATCAACCAGCAGTGTGTTGGGTTCCTGCGAAATCACCTGTTTCAGGTAACCCATCCTGCGCTCAATGCCGCCCTGATCCTCTTCCTTGTCACAGCCGCAGGGCTTGAGTTCCCCCAGCGCGTTCCCCGAATAGATGATGAGCACCTCCCCGGAACGGGATTCAGCCCGGTCGGGTAGCACGCTACAGCCCATTAAAACCGCCAACAGGAGGCTCGTGGCGGTTCTTAAAAATTTTCTACTCAAATTATGCAGGTGCAAGACGCATCCCTGGATCAGGTTCGTAAATCAATGGTTCCCCAATTTTACCTCATGGCGCCGGCATTGGGAAATGAAACAAAGGTCGAAGAAACATCTGTTTATCAAGGTAGCCGGTTTCTTTTGCAATAAAAAGAAGTTAATATAAAAGGATAAGACTTGCCTCCTTCTTTTAAGTCCACGCTTTTAACTTGAGAAACATGAGTCCACGCAGATCTGAAATTCACATGCATTCTGTCTTTTCCGATGGCGAGTTTGCGCCGGCCGAACTGATTGATATTGGCAGGAAAAACGGCGTGGAGATTATGGCTCTCACCGACCACGATACTTTTTCAGGTCTTCCGGACTTTATGGAAGCCGCGAAGGACTCCGGCGTTTTTGCTTTCTGCGGCATCGAGATCACCGTGCAGTACCGCGATTTCAATCTGCATCTGCTGGCCTACTTCAAATCGATTGAATCGATTCTGCCGGATTTGTGGGACCGTGTCGAAAAAATGAAAGAGGCGCGGGAAAACCGCATGCGCCAACTGATCGGTAAAATCAATGAGGTGATCCCGAACCGGTTTAGTGGAATGGTTACCTTCGACAACGTCAAGAAAGGGTCGGAAGGCGTGCTGGCGCGGCCGCATCTGGCGCGCGAATTGGTTCGGTTGGGAGTCGTCAAAACCACCAATGAGGCGTTCGATAAGTATCTGGTCAAATACAACATCGAGAAGGAAAACCTGCAGATCGAAGAAGCTCTGAGCATGGTGCGCGCCAGCAAAGGCGTGCCGGTTCTCGCGCATCCCGGCGAACGGACTTACTCGCTGTGCAATCCGGACAAGGGCCGAAAGCTGGAAGCCGTGCCGGAAATGGTGGAAGATTTAAAAGCGAAAGGCCTGCTCGGCCTGGAATGTATTTACCCTCATCACGAAAAAACCGGGAAGGTGCAATACTTTCTCGACCTCGCCAAAGAATACGATATGATCTCTACCGGTAGCCGCGATTTTCATGGCTTCACCACCTACCAGACGCCCGACATGCTGGGCACCACCGAAATGGACGACTCGTTCCTCCCGCGTTTCCAGGAAATCTGGAACTCTTCCGCAGAGGGCGAATTGGCTGACCGTTAACGGCGGACGACGATCGTTAAGCGCAATCCATAGAATCTAATTTACCAGGGAAGGCACTCCGCTTAAAACAGGGAATTTTGCGAATTGCTACTGGGCGGGGTTTTGCCGAAATGCTCGAACGCCGTGGCGGTGGCCACGCGTCCGCGCGAGGTGCGGTGCAGGAATCCCTTCTGCAGAAGGTACGGTTCGTACACATCTTCGATGGTTTCGCGTTCTTCGTGGATGGAGGCGGCGAGACTTTCCACGCCCACCGGTCCGCCTTTGAACTGCTCGATCAAAGTGAGTAGAAGTTTGTGATCCATCTTGTCCAGCCCGGCGTGATCCACTTCCATCAGCGCCAGCGCCTTGTCGGCGATTTCCGGACTGATGATGCCGTCGCCCTTCACCTGCGCGTAATCGCGCACGCGTCTCAGCAATCGGTTGGCGATACGTGGTGTGCCGCGCGAGCGCCGGGCGATCTCCGCGCATCCGTCTTCCGTCATTTCGACGTCGAGGATTTTCGCCGACCGGTGCAAAATAACGCCCAACTCTTTGGCTGAATAAAAATCGAGACGATGCACCACGCCGAAGCGGTCTCGCAAAGGAGAGGTCAATGACCCCGCCCGTGTCGTCGCGCCCACCAGGGTGAACGGGGGCAGGTCGAGTTTGATCGAACGCGCACTCGGACCCTGTCCGATCATGATGTCCAACTGGTAGTCTTCCATCGCCGGATACAGTATTTCCTCGATTTGTTTGGGCAGGCGGTGAATTTCATCGATGAACAAGATGTCGCCGTCTTCCAGATTCGTCAGCAGGGCCGCCAGGTCGCCCGACTTCTCGATCACCGGACCCGAGGTGGTCTTCAGGTTCGATCCCATTTCCGATGCGATGATGTGCGCCAGCGTGGTTTTGCCGAGGCCCGGGGGACCGTAAAACAGGCAATGGTCCAGCGGCTCCTTGCGCATGCGCGCGGCGGAGATGGAGATGTCCAGATTCTGTTTGATTTGCTCCTGCCCGGTATACTCCTCGAACGTGCTGGGGCGCAGGTTCGCCTCGAATACGGTTTCCTGCGGGGACACGCTGTAGTCCAGGTCGCGTTCGGGTGGAAGGTCTCGTTCAATGGTCATTGGTTTTCCTTCAGGACAGACAGTTAAGGCTGTCGCGGATCAATTCTTCCAGCGAGGGCTTGGGTTCGTCCCGCCAGACTTTTTTCAGCGCCTGCTCGGCCTGCGCTTTTTTGTATCCCAGGTTGACCAGGGCCGACACCGCATCGTCCTTGATGCCGCCGCCCGGTGTATTCGTGGTGGCGGTTCCGGGTTGCAGATTCAGTTCCGACAATTTGTCTTTCAGTTCCAGCGCCAGTCGCTCGGCGGTTTTGCGTCCCACACCGGGAATGGTGCTGAGGGTGGAGATGTCGTGCTCGAACACCGCCCGCGTTAAATCCTGCGCCGTCATGCCGGAAAGAATCGCCAGCGCTATCTTCGGGCCCACCTTGCTGATGCGGGTGAGCAGTTCGAACATCTGCTTGTCCGATTCATTGATAAAGCCGAACAGTTTGAGTGAATCTTCCCGGATGCGGGTATGAATGTTAAGCGAAACCGTTGCGCCGCACTCCGGCAGTTCGTAATAGGCGGTCAGCGGGATGAACACCTCGTACCCCACGCCCTGCACGTCAACCACCAGCGACACCGGCGATTTGTGCAGTAACCGGCCTTTGAGATGAGCAATCATAAAGTCATACTCCCGTGGTCAGCCGCGCCCGGGCCTTATACGAATGCAGATGGCAGATGGCGATGGCCAGCGCATCGGAGGCGTCCAGCGGCTCCGGTTTCTGTTTGAGTTTGAGGATCGCCGTCACCATGTCGCGCACCTGATGCTTGTCCGCCCGGCCGTAACCGACCACCGACTGTTTGACTTCCAGCGCCGAGTACTCGGCCAGTGCGATGTTGGTGTTGGCGGCAGACAGCAGGGCCACGCCGCGCGTCTGCCCCAGCTTGATCGCCGCTTTGGGATCTTTCGCGAAAAACACGTCTTCCACCGCCACCGTGTCCGGCCGGTATTCATCGATCACCGCGATCAGCCCGTCGTAAATGGTTTTCAGCCGGTCCGCGAAAGCATGTTTCGGCTTGCTCCGGATGCTCCCGAAGTGGACGCTCGTCAGCCGTCCGCCGGTTTCTTCGACAATGCCGTAACCGGTGCAGAGACTTCCGGGATCGATTCCCATGACGCGCATACTCTTTGTCCTGTTATTGGAGCGGCGAACCGCTGCTGGTGAGTGAAAACTTTGGTTGGTTATTGTCGCCCTTTCCTTCGACAAGCTCAGGACAGGCTATTGGCCAGGGTGACAGCTAAATCCCCCCAGCCCCCTTCACAAAGGGGGAGCCGGACAAGGCCTTGCCCGGTCAGGCGCTGGCTTCAATGGCGGCCATGACCTCGTCGGAGATATCGAAATTGGAATAGACCTTCTGCACGTCGTCGTGGTCCTCCAGCAGGTCCATCATTCTCAGCAGGGCCTTGCCGTGTTTGTCGTCCACCGGAATGGTGTTGCTGGGGATGGCGGTCAATTCGGCGACCTCCATCGGTATCGATTTTTCCTCCAGCAGAGTGTGGACCGCGTGAAAATTATCTTTAGCGGTGATGATCTCGTATTTACCGTCGACGCTTTGCAGATCGTCCGCCCCGGCCTCCAGCACCAGTTCCATGAGTTCGTCCTCGCCCATCGCGTCACCCGGCACCACGATGAATCCCTTCTTCTCGAACATGTAGGCGACGCAGCCGGACTCTCCCATGTTGCCGCCGTTTTTGCCGAGAATGGTGCGGATTTCGCCGACCGTGCGGTTCTTGTTGTCGGTCATCACTTCGATGAGGATGGCCGCCCCGCCGGGCCCGTAGCCCTCGTAGGTGATCTCTTCGTAATTGACGCCTTCCAGCTCGCCCGTGCCCTTCTTGATGGCGCGGTTGATGTTGTCATGCGGCATGTTCTGGGCCTTGGCTCCGGCAATGGCCGTGCGCAGGCGCGGGTTGGCGTTCGGGTCGCCCCCACCCATGCGGGCGGCGACGGTGATTTCCTTAATGAGTTTGGTGAAGATCTTGCCGCGCTTGGCGTCGGCGGCGCCCTTCTTGTGCTTGATCGTGGACCACTTGGAATGACCGGACATATCCTGTAAATGCCTCAAATAGGGTTAATACCGAGGCTAATTTAGCATAATTTGAGGGTGCGGGGCAATTTAAAGGCACCGGGCCAGGCCCGGAGCAAATTTCTCCCCCTTTGTGAAGGGGGCCGGGGGGATTTGGTGTCATTCTGGGTGAAACGAAGAATCTTGGGTTTGGACAGGATAACAGGAAAACCCGGATCAAAAAGAAAAGTCAAACACAGTTGGATACCAGTAGTGGCGGAGGCAACTCTCCCCTCGTGTCATAAGGGTATTATCTATCCGTGTTCATCTGTGTTTATCTGTGGTTAGTTATTTTGTAACATGGCTCCTTATGAAAACAACCATTGCCGGATTTCATCAGGATGAAGAGGGGTATTGGGTGGCGGACCTGGAGTGCGGGCATACGCGTCACTTCCGGCACAACCCGCCCTGGCAGGTGCGGGAATGGGTCACCACCCCCGAAGGCCGCGCCCGCTTCCTCGGCACCGAACTGGATTGCAAGGAGTGCGACCCGGCTCAAGATAATCCGAAAAACCTCTCTTAATTTCACGGAGAAGGTTTACAGCAATCATATTCCTGGGAATTACCCTGAGTATTTATATCTGGGATTAGAAAATAGAAAAGCCCTGAATGGTCCCGTTCCCTTGGAGGAGGTTCCGGGACCAAAGAGGGCCTTCTAAACCATCATGATTTTATGCCGGATTAAAACATAAATCGGGCGCCAACATTAAATTCGTGTGATTGATATTCGGTAGTGAAGGGAGAACCGCCCGCATCGATCATTTCTGGATCATCGGTAGCGAAGTAGCGGTATCCGAAGCTTACTGTAGCCCGCGGGCTCACTTCAAATCCAAGGCCTGCAGAAAACTGATAAGCTAAAACCGAATCGCTGTCATCGGCCAATGTAAATCCAAAGATTTCATGATCGACAGAAACTGTGGCAAACCCTATACCACCTCCAACATAGGGTTGTACAGGACCACCGGTTGGAATATCAAAGTACCCATTAATCATATAACTGAAAGCAGAGGCATTGCCATCTACGGGGATACCTTGAATATCGCTAATACTATTGATACGGAGAGCAATTTCGCCGTCCACCCGCAACATCCCAAAATCGTATCCCAAAACTCCCCCAAGGCTTAACCCCGGGTCATAACTTGTATTGATTACCGATCCACCCTGATAGATATCGGGATCAGGAAGAATGTTTAATCCAAAGTGTCCACCAATGTAGGGACCAGTTCCTTGCCCACCCGATCCTTGTTGAGCATAAACATTTGCACTGAAAACCGCTACAGCTACAAAAACCGCTACCGCAAGTAATCGTTTCATGATTTCCCCCTTGTGATTTAAGGTTTTATAACCATACAGCAATTGAATTCTGTGTAACTGAACCTATCCAATCTAAAACTCCGACCACTCCCTACCATTAATGAAACAGAATACGGGCGCCGATGTTGAACTCGTTGCTTTCATATTTCATGGTAAAGGGTTGCCCCGGGTCGATGGGGGACGTGGGGGCGAACTGCATTTGCAATTGTTCGGTGGCAAAATGACGAAAGGTAAAAGTCATCGTGACCCTAGGATTGATCTCGTAGCCAAACCCCAGGGAAAACTGATAGGCCAGGGCCGTATCGCTGTCGTCTGATACGGTTA
>JAOUPX010000020.1 GCA_029879645.1 Nitrospinota bacterium | reverse complement strand
AGATCAATACAATGGAGGGCCCCGCCCCGGCGGACCCTAGGGCGCCTCTCCCGGCGAGAGGCGAATCGATACCGGTCCGAAAGGCATCTCCTGCTCCCGCGCAATCCGCACCGGCAAGGCACGATCCTGTGGAACCGCAGGACCCGGCCCCGTCCGCACCGCAACCGGCAGGCGAAATGAGCACCGGCGCTTCGCCGGCGTCAGAGGCGTGGCAGAAAATCCGTACCGCCGCCAGCGCGATCAAGCGTCCGCTCGGTACCTATCTCGATAACTGCCGGTTGACCGCGCTCGACGGTAAAGAGATGCGCATCAGTTTTCCCGATCCGTTTACGATGGGGCAGGTGGAAAAAGAGGAAAACCTCTCGGCATTGCAGGAAGCCGTGGCTGAAGTGTGCGGCAAGCCGCATATCAAAATCAAATTGCAGTTGGATACGGCGACCGCATCCGCTCCGGCGGAAAACGTCCCCGAGCCGCCCGAAGAGGACCGGCCTCGCCCAAAAACGCCGGGCCAAAATGCTTCCGCCTCGGAAGAAGAAATTTTAAAAGACGCGCTGGATGTGTTCGGCGGTATGGTGATCCGTTGACTCCTCCCCGGAGGGGGAGCTTGCTGAATGTTAACGCCAACAGAGAATTGAAAGGCGTAATTGAGGAATTTAAAAATTTAGAAAACCGAGATCCTTCGTTTCACTCAGGATGACCTGTTTTTTATTTGTCATTCTGAGCGGAACATCGTGTAGCGAAGAATCTGGGTTATAAAACTGAATAAGGAAATTTATGTTTAAAGGCATGGGCGACCTGTTCAAGCAGGCGTCACAGATGAAAGAAAAGATGGCCGAGATGCAGGAAGCACTCGCCAAGCAACAGGTCGAAGCCTCCACCGGCGGCGGCATGGTGAAAGTGACCGCCAACGGCAACAACGAAATCCTGCACGTTCATATTGACGAAGAGCTGATCAACATGAACGACCGCGCCATTCTGGAAGACCTGGTCGCCGGCGCCGTCAACGAAGTGCACCGCAAGGTGAAGGACCTGGCGCAGGAAGAAATGACCAAGCTCACCGGCGGCATCAAAATTCCCGGAATATTCCCGTAGTTCCCGCAACACTCGACACTGCCAGCCTGACTTTTCCCGACGATGGATGGAACGATTAAAAACCACTCGCAATTGACACTATGAAACGACCCGCCGCGGTTAAAGAACTGATCGAAGAATTGAAACGCCTGCCGGGGATCGGCCAGAAGACGGCGGAGCGTCTGTCGTTTTACCTGATGCGCGGCGAGAAGGAGCGGGTGCAAAACCTCGCGCGCACCATTCTCAACATCAAGGAAAAGGTCATCCTTTGCTCCAATTGCCACGGCATCACTGAAGTCGACCCGTGCGACATCTGCCAGGACCCGAAACGCGACCATAACCTGATCTGCGTGGTGGAGGAGCCGTACGACGTGTACGTGATGGAGAACATGGGCGACTACCGGGGCGAATATCACGTGCTGATGGGGGTGATTTCGCCGCTCGACGGCATCGGACCGCAGGATCTGACCACCGAAGATTTGAAAGCCAAAGCCGGAAAAAACGGTATCCGCGAGGTGATCCTGGCGACCAATCCGGATATGGAGGGCGAATCGACCGCTATGTATATCGCCCGCATGCTCAAGGGATCGGGGGTGAAGGTGACCCGAATCGCCCGCGGCCTGCCGGTGGGCGGGGATATCGAATATGCCGATCCCGTGACCCTCAAAAAATCAATGGAAGGCCGCATGGAAATCGATACCTGACCCGCGTACCGCTGGCCCCAGAGTTGTGTCATCCTGAGCCGGTTGACGGGGAACAGAGGAAGTGGTTCTTTTCCCTTGACCAAGGCTGAAAATTTCCTTAAATTAGGGAGCCTTGGACCCAAATCCAACTGCATCTGAATACCATTCCGGAGTAGCTCAATGGTAGAGCATTCGGCTGTTAACCGAAATGTTACAGGTTCGAGTCCTGTCTCCGGAGCCAGAATATAAAACCCGCCATCCCCAAAAGGGAGGCGGGTTTTTTTATTGCCCGGGACGGTTACCGGTGGGAGAATTTATGATAATCCCCCTCCTTCAGCAAAGGGAGGAATATTGAAAGCCGGGTATAAAGCTCTTCTTTCCAAAGGGACGGTAAAAATGCTGTCGGTTGACCTCAGGCGGTAATCTCTGGGCGCAGTTTAAAAGGAGGAGGGTTATTGTTCAGGCTCACTGCGCCTTTAACTCTTCCCGGATTTTTTCTGACAGGAATATCTTGAGGAGCGACTGATAAGGAACATCCTTCTTATGGGCCAGAAGTTTGAGTTCCTCAAGCATGGATTCAGGAAGCCTGAGGGATATGGTCTTGAGTGAGGGCTTAAGCTCGGGCAGGACGACCCGTTTGGCCTTCTTCCAGTCCACGTACTCGGTCGAGTCGCGGGTTGCCCAGAACTTCCTCTCCTCGTCTTCGCTTTTGAACTCAGGAACTCTCTTCTTCATGGGATTGATATACCTTTCTCTCTTTCCGGTTCATGTCCCTTGCCGAAATGACACGGACCTGACTCCTGCGGATGGTAAAGACCACAAAAAGAAACCTTCCGGCGTTTGTATTCCCCAGAGCATAAAAACGATTTTCCTTCTCAGAATGTCTGACATCATCCGCAACCGCCAGAGGCCGGTTGAAGAATACCTCCTCGCACTCGGATGAAGTTACTTGATGCTTTTGCCAGTTTTTATCAGTGTTGTGCTCGTCCCACTCAAACCCGGTACATTTCCGCAAGAGGTCATGGGTATCCATAAAATAAGTATATGATACCCATATACATTAGTCAAATGTCAGGGAAAATTACAGGTATTTCGCAGTACGCGGTTGGTCTCCGGAGCCAGAATATAAAACCCGCCATCCCCAAAAGGGAGGCGGGTTTTTTTTGGGTCTTCAGGGGCCCATCCTTATCCTGCGGCATCCGCAAAATCTTACACCCTAATTAGATTGAGCTTTGAAAAGCGCGGAAGTTTTGGGTTTATATTTCAGAGTTCGGTATGGTAAATTTATATCCTGCAAGCCTATAAGAGGAGGGATCGAAAATGCCGACTTACTATATTGCCTGGTGGAATGTTGAGAACTTGTTCGATGTTGCCAATACCGGTGGCCCGGACCGTCCCGAGCATTTACAGAAATCTCTGAAGAGTGAGCTCAAAGGATGGACGCAAGCAGTTTTGAACAAAAAACTGAAACAACTGGCGTCTGTGATTGAAAGAATGAATGATGGCCTGGGGCCCGATATTCTGGGAGTCTGCGAAATTGAAAACCAAAGGGTGCTGGACCAGCTGATCCTGACGCTCAATGTGCCGGCGCGGGATTATAAAGTCGCGCACCAGAATACAAAGGACATGCGGGGCATCGACATCGCTTTTATTTATGACGGCAGGAAATTCAAAACCGATAAAATCTTTTCCCATGAGGTGATCAAACGTTCCTCCACCCGCGATCT
This sequence comes from Nitrospinota bacterium, assembly GCA_029879645.1. Taxonomy (GTDB): domain Bacteria; phylum Nitrospinota; class Nitrospinia; order Nitrospinales; family Nitrospinaceae; genus SZUA-226. Next base: position 31,301 of record JAOUPX010000020.1, on the reverse strand, counting down.
GTTTCAGGTCAACTTCCTGACCAAATCCGGCAACAACGACTTGATAGTGGTGGGCAATCACTGGCCGTCTCGAATGAGCGGCCAATATGAAACCGAGCCCTACCGCATTGTCGCAGGGGAAACGCTGGCTTATTGGAATTTACGCATTCATGAAAACAAGGGACGAGATGTACCGATTCTGGTAATGGGAGATTTTAACGACGAACCGTTCCACCGCTCCATGACCGACTACGCCTTGAGTACCCGAAGTCGGAAGAAGGTATCGAGTTCCACTGTGGCTCCCCGTCTGCTGAATTTGATGTGGCCGCTGATGGATACGCCCTCTTATTATCATAATAATTTTCCCAGCATGCTGGATCAGTTTTTGGTGTCGAAAGGGTTTCTGGCCAAAAGCGGAGCGTTCTCGGTGGTCGACCAGTCCGTGACAGTGATCCAGTTCGACGATATGGTGAAAGGAAAGTTTAAGGTACCACGGCGTTTCGGACGGCCCTCTAAATCCGGTTTCGATGATGAGGGGTTCAGCGATCATTTTCCCATTGCCCTCAAGATAAAAGAAAAAGAAAATTAACCGGCTCCCCGCAGGCAGGGCACAACTGCATTCATCATGTAGACCTTTGTATAACAACCGCCTTTCAATATTCCTCCCCTTGCTGAGGGGAGGATACAGGTGGGGTGCGGGTTTCGTAACAAGGCAAAAACCTTTTAATGCAAGGAAAGGGGCACCATAACCTCCCCTGTATCCCCTCCTTCGTAAGGAGGGGAAGAATCCTGACCTCATTAATATTAATTATGCAAAGGTCTCTTAATCATGAGGGGCGGCGGTTGCCGTTGCCGGATTTTACCGGTGGCGGCTTTGTTGTCGCGGTGGCTGGTGTGTCATGTTGCGATGTTTGCGTTGCATGGACTGCCTGGGGTGCTGGCGTTTCAGGAATTGTTTGCGTTGTTCAGGCGGCATATTGCGCCAGCGTTTTTGCAGTCGCTGTTTTTTTTCCGGCGGCAGGTTGTTGAACCATTGGCGGGAGCGGCGCAGTTGTTTGCGTTCTTCAGGCGGCAGTTTGCTGAAGTGTTCGAACTTTCTCCGGACCCGCTGGCGCTGATCCGGTGTCATCTGTTGCCAGGTTTTCATCCTTTGTTTCATGTTGCGGCGCTGGTCTGGGGTGAGGTTGCGCCAGCGGTTCGCACCTTTTTGCAGGTGCGCCTGTTTGTCCGGCGGCAGTTGATTCCAACGGTCGGCAAACGGTTGCAACACCTTTTGTTCGTCGGGGCTCAACCGGTCCCACGGCACTCCGGACTGCTGGGCCCAACCCGCCGGGGATACAATCATCAGGCATATAAAAAATCCCAACAGGGCCGCCAGTTTATTTGTGTGTTGCATCGCCATTCGTCTTTTCCTCATCGCCCAGAGCGATTTGCTCCATTTCTTCCGGATCGATCCATTCGCCGTCGTCCGTTTCCCAGTTTCCCAGAAACTCCAGCAGTTCCAGGGAAGGCATTTCCATATCCTCCTGTCCGGCAGGGTCAATGCCCTGTTCCTGCGCGAGGGCCGGACCGCTTAACCATCCCAGCAGGAAGATCGCGCCCCACAGTGTCGCCTTACCCGGCGGCATCGACTTCTTCCTCGGCCAGCCAGGCGTAGAACTCGAGGCTGTCGTAAAATTCCAGATTGTCTTCCGCGGCCAGCAGGTCGATGTCTTCCAGCGGCGGGAGCGTTCCATTGGAGGGTTTCATATATAGAGTCAGTCCCAGCACAATCAGACAGGCGGTGGCCGCCCAGCCCGCTACCGGCAGAGTGAACCATCGCCGAATGTCGAAACTCTTTCGTTCGCCCGCGTCCAGCGCTTTCTGGCGGATGCGGTTGAGTTTCGATTGCGTGCCCGCGTCGAGTTTCTGCGCATCGAGGTCCAACGCCTTTTTGACGTTGTCGATAAATTGTTTTTCTTTTTCCTGATCGTTCATGGCCAATGATCTTCCAATAGGTCGCGCAGAGTCTGCAAGGCGCGGGAGTAATGCGTTTTCACCGAACCCTCCGAACAGTTCATGGCCTGCGCGGTTTCCGCAACGCTCATTTCTTCCCAGGCGCGCAGGAGAAACGCCTGCTGTTGCCGCAGGGGCAGGGTCTTCAGGGCCGTATCCAGCGCGGCGGATGAATCCTTGAGCGCCGCCTGCTCGCCGGGATGTTTCCCGTGCGGATCGGCCAGGGTTTGAATCGGGTCTTCCCGATTTTCCTCACTGCCGCCACGCCATAAGTTTCGCAAGCCGTCCCAACGGTCGCGCACCTTTTTTTTACGTGCCCAGTCGCGGATGCCGTTCTGCAGAATCCGGTAGAACAGCGGTTGCCATTCCGTTTCCGGTTTGGCGGCATAGTTCTTAACCAAACGTATCATGGCGTCCTGCACGATGTCCAATGCCTCATCGGAATTGCGGGTGGCGAACTCGGCCATGCGGAAAGCCTTGCGCTCTACCGTAGCCAGAAAGTCGTCCATTGCCGGGCGGTCCATCCGCATTCATTTCCTGAAAAAGATTCAACATAAAAAATCCGGCAGAGGGGTAACCCTCCCCCCGCCGGAATTTTAACCCGCTTAATGTCCGCGGTGGTGCATTCTGTGATGAATACGTTTGCCCTTGCGGTCGAGGCGCCGGTCGATGCGGTCGCCTTTGCGGTCGAGCCTGCGTTCGATGCGATTACCTTTGCGGTCCAGGCGCCGTTCAATCCGGTCCCCTTTGCGGTCGAGACGTTTGGCCAGTCTCGGTTTGCCATTCTCCCAAGCCTGCTGGGACCGCTGGTCGAGCCGATCGTTGATGTTGGATCCGCGTTGATCCAGCCGGTCATTGATATTCGCGCCGCGTTGATCCAGGCGCTGGTTAATGACGTCACCCCGGTGATCCAGGCGGTTTTCGATTCTCTGGCCGGGACCGTCGGCCAGGGCGGTGGTGGCGGGGATGGCGATCAACAGACTGAATGCTCCCAATATCGTTTTCTTCAACATGATACCTCTCCTTTATATTTAAAATAGTTTAACGGATTCGCAGCCGTTATCCAGTACAACGCGCGGGAGGGGAATCGGTTGACAGGGAATCTGAAAATAATTGTAACCCGGCTAAAAACAATGAGATTCATGCTGAAGAGTCGATGGGAGGACCGGCGGCGGGGAGTCGGCGCAATGCAGAAAGTGCCCGTTTTCATGCATCCGCTCCCTCTTTTGATCGACAGACGCGGTTCCAGTTGACTTTTGAGCGTAAATAGTTCAACATGCTGTTTTTCAAGGGTTTTTGAGGATTTTGTCCGATAGAATTCGGCCTTGACAAAATGACAGCAGGTCTTAGAATGTCGTTTCATCCGCATCGGAATTTTGGATTAACAGGCGCGTAGCTCAGGGGTAGAGTACTTGCTTGACATGCAAGGGGTCGGCGGTTCGAAACCGCCCGCGCCTATGGTTTTCCAGCGGGTTATCCGATCCACTCCTGAATGTTTCGATTCTGGCGGAGTGTACATTTTTCGGGCGGGATTCCTGTTCCGCCAAAGTACACTCACGGATCAATCCCAAATCCATTACACTGTTAAAAAGGCCACCTGACCGGATCAGGTTTACAGGTGTTTGTTTAATGAGCAATCCGAATCAAAAACAATACGATCTTGAAACCCTGCGTCACAGCACCGCGCATCTGATGGCGCAGGCGGTGAAGCAACTGTATCCGGATACGAAGATCACCATTGGTCCGGTGATCGAGGACGGGTTCTTCTACGATTTCTATCGAGAAGATCCGTTCAAGCCGGAAGATCTCGAACAGATCGAGCACCGGATGCACCAGATCGCCAAAGAGGGACTGGAAATCCAGCGCGTAGAGCTTTCGCCCGAAGCGGCGAAGACCATGTTCGGCGCGATGGGTGAAAATTTCAAGGTGGAGATCATTGAAGATTTCGCGGAAGGCGAGATCGTTTCCGCCTACACGCAGGGAGAGTTTACGGATCTGTGCCGCGGTCCGCATGTCGAGAACACGAAAGACCTCAAGGTGTTCAAACTGCTTCACGCCTCCGCCGCCTACTGGCGCGGCGACGAGCGCAACCCGGTGCTCCAGCGTATTTACGGCACGGCCTGGCACGATAAAAAAGAATTGAAGGCGTACCTCAACCGCCTGGAAGAAGCCAAGAAGCGCGATCACCGGAAACTCGGCAAAGAACTGGACCTGTATTCCACGTCGGAAGAGGTCGGTCCGGGATTGATTTTGTGGCATCCCAAGGGCGCGCGCATCCGCTACCTGATGGAGGAGTTCTGGAAGAAGGAGCATTACAACAACGGCTACGAACTGGTTTATACGCCGCACGCCGCCAAGACCGATCTCTGGAAAATCAGCGGGCACATGGAATTCTACAAAGAGAATATTTTCTCGCCGATGGATATCGAGGGCAAAGAGTACGTCATGAAGCCCATGAACTGCCCTTTCCATATTCAGATTTACAAAACCGGTTTGAGGAGTTACCGCGACCTGCCCCTGCGCTGGGCGGAACTGGGCACGGTGTACCGTTACGAGCGGTCGGGCGTTATGCATGGCCTGTTACGCGTGCGCGGATTTACGCAGGACGACGCTCATTTGTTCTGCCGTCAGGACCAGTTGGAAGACGAAGTGGCCACCGTCCTCAAATTCGTGCTGTTCATCCTGCGGTCGTTCGGTTTCTGGGAATACAAGGTGTATCTGAGTACCCGGCCGGAAAAATCCGTGGGTTCCGACGGGGACTGGCAAACCGCCACCTCGGCCCTGGAAGCGGCACTCAAGCGGGCGGAACTGCCCTACGAGGAAGATCCCGGCGAAGGCGTGTTTTACGGCCCGAAAATCGATATCAAGATCAAGGACAGTCTCAACCGTTACTGGCAGGTGTCCACCATCCAGGTCGATTTCAACCTGCCCGAGCGGTTCGAGATGAGCTATATCGGCGAAGACGGCCACAAGCACCGGCCCATTATGATCCATCGGGCTCTTATGGGCTCTCTGGAGCGGTTTTTCGGCTGTCTGATCGAGCATTATGCCGGGGCATTTCCGGTATGGCTGGCGCCGGTTCAGGTGATCCTGCTTCCCATTACCGACAGCCAGGCCCCCTACGCCGAGGAAGTGGCTGCGGGGCTTGAGGAGCAGGGTATTCGCGTTGAAAAAGACTTGCGAAACGAAAAGATTGGGTTCAAGATAAGGGAAGCGCAACTCAATAAAATCCCCTACATGCTGGTATTGGGCGATCAGGAAGTCCAGGCCAAAACCGTGGCGGTGAGGAAGCGGAAATCCAAGGAAACCCGGGTCATGCCGGTGGAGGATTTCCTCAAAGAATTGAACGAGTTGATCGATACCAAAGCGGTCGATCCCGAATAACCCCTAGCAAGGAGACAACTGTATCAAGAAGCAAAGAATAAACAATATGATTCGCGTCAAGGAAGTTTCCGTTATCGCCTCGGACGGGGAGCAATTAGGCACCATCCCCACCCGGGAAGCCATCGCGATGGCCCAGGAGCAGGATTTAGATCTGGTGGAAGTCTCCCCCAATGCAATCCCGCCCGTTTGCCGGATCATGGACTGGGGCAAACACAAATACAAACAAAACAAGCGCGCCCACGAAGCCAAGAAAAATCAAAAGGTTATACACGTTAAAGAGGTGAAATTCCGGCCCAATACCGACCAGCACGACTTCAACTTCAAAGTCAAGCATGTGCTGAGGTTCCTGGAAGCGGGGGACAAGGCCAAAGTGGTGATTTTTTTCAAGGGACGGGAAATCGTTCACCGCGAGGGAGGCGAAAAGATTCTGGAACGTGTGGCCCAGGCGGTGGAGGATCATGGCATCGTAGAGCAAAGCGCCAAGCAGGAAGGCCGGACCCTGACCATGATTCTGGTTCCCAAGGTTAAAAAGAAAGAAACCAAAAGTTCAGTGGATTCTGAGAGTTGACTCGGGTTCAAAGTTCATGTATGATACTCGGTTTCCGCTTGAGAAATTTAATTCCCTTAATCACATGTTTACAAGGGGCTATTGCCGGGAATCGGGTTGGCGCAAGCAACCGGTTTCCGTTGGAGAATTTTAAATGCCTAAAATGAAGACCAATAAAGGAGCGGCCAAACGTTTCCGTAAAACGGGCACGGGTAAGATCAGGCGGAATTCCGCATTTACCAGCCATATCCTGACCAGCAAAACGACTAAACGCAAACGTAACTTAAGGCAGGGAAAGATTCTTACGGGCGGGGATGCCAAACGTATCCAGGCGCTTCTGCCTTATTGATTGAATAGGAGAAAGTAATGTCCAGAGCAGTGAATGGAACCGTGTCGCGGAGGCGAAGAAAAAAAGTCCTCGAGATGGCCAAGGGGTTCCGAAGTGTGCGGAGCAAGGTGTTCCGTAAAGCGCGGGAGTCGGTGGAAAAAGGGCTGTGTTATGCCTATCGGGACCGGCGCGCGCGCAAGCGTGATTTCCGCCGATTGTGGATCGCCCGCATCAACGCCGCCGTCCGTAATGAAGGAATGACCTATAGCCAGTTCATGCACGGCCTGAAAAAAGCCAGTGTCGAGCTGGACCGGAAAGTGCTTTCCGATATGGCCATCCACAACGAGCAATCCTTTAAAGCCTTGATGGATACGGCCCGCGCCCAGTTAGGCGGGTAATTGTGGGGAGCCTCCGGCCCTGCACCGGCCCCAATCGCACCCAAGTTTTAATGAGCCTGATTCCTTGCGGGAATCAGGCTTTTTTTGTTTAAGACGTTTGCATAGTTATTAGTGTTTCTTTTGAAGTTGTCTTTTTATGAGGCGGGGTGCAAACATAGATTCTTCGCTAACGCTCAGAATGACAATACGTATTTCTCCGTCATTCTGAGGAGCCAGAGGCGACGAAGAATCTGTGTTTAGATATTTAACAGGTTACTTATGCAAAGCTCCTAAGTTATTTAAGTTCTACTTTCCTTTATCCTGTACATGATCGACAAAATCAAACAATACCAGAAAGAATTTGAAGACCGCATCGCCGCCATCGGTCTGGGAGATGAATTGCGGCAATTGCGCACCGACTTTCTCGGAAAAAAAGGCCGGGTGACGCAGGTGATGAAGGATATGCGCGAGCTTTCCTCTGAGCAAAAAAGGGAAGTGGGGCGGCACATCAACGAACTCAAAAACTGGATTGAAAACCAGATCCGGGAGAAAACCGAAAAGCTGGCCGGATCGTCCACTCAGGGAACCGAGAACGTTTTCGATCCTACCCTGCCCGGCCGCACGGAAGCCCGCGGCTCGCTGCACCCCATCACGCAGGTCATGGAGGAACTCATCACCATCTTTATCAGCCTCGGGTTTGAGGTGGCGGAAGGGCCGGAGGTGGAATCGGATTATTATAATTTCGAGGCTCTCAATATCCCCAAGGATCATCCCGCGCGGGACATGCAGGACACCTTTTATATCGGCGGCGCCAAAGTATTGCGCACCCATACCTCTCCGGTGCAGATTCACGTCATGGAAAAACAACCGCCTCCCCTGCGCATTATAGCGCCGGGCAAGGTGTACCGGTGCGATTCGGATGTGTCCCACACGCCGATGTTCCACCAGATCGAAGGGCTGATGGTTGACGAGAAGGTGACGTTCAGCGATCTCAAAGGCGTCATGAATATTTTCGTGCATCAAATCTTCGGCGAGAAAACGCAAGTGCGGTTCCGTCCCAGCTTCTTCCCCTTCACCAGCCCCAGTGCGGAGGTCGATATTCAATGCGTGATGTGTTCGGGCAAGGGGTGCCGGGTGTGTTCGCAAACCGGCTGGCTGGAAATTCTCGGCGCCGGTATGGTCGACCCCGCGGTATTCGGTTCCGTTAACTACGATCCGGAAAAATGGACGGGCTTCGCCTTTGGAATGGGTATCGAACGCATCGCCATGCTCAAGTACGGCATCAACGACATCCGCCTGTTCTTCGAGAACGATCTGCGCTTTCTCAGCCAGTTTTAACGGCTTTCCCGGCGGGGCCGGGTGGAACGCTCACACCTTCCCGGCAGAGTCCGGTAAGACCACCGTCAGCATCCTGTTTCAATTTCACAACCTCGTCATGAAAACCGGATGAAAATCAGAATCCGATGGATCCGATGGAGTTTCCTGTTGCTGGCGCTGGCCGTCCTGGCTGGTCTTGCCCTGTTCAAACTCATCAATGAACAACCCCGCCTGATTCCCGCTTTCCTGGTGGAACAGGTGCGCCAGCCGGACCTGTTGGAGTACCCGGAGGCCAGGCGTTGCGCCGATTGTCATCAGGAAATTTTCGAGGCCTGGAAGAAAAGCCGCCACTCCCTGGCCTGGGTCAGCGAAAGCTACATCAAAAACTCAGAAAACCGCTCCAAGGAAAAATGCCTGGCGTGCCATGTTCCCAAAGAGGTTGTCCCCGGCGTAAAACCCGATCCCCGGTTACAGCAGAGGGACGATGGCATCTACTGTGTTCCCTGCCATGTGCGTAACGGCGCCATGAACGGTCCCTACGATCTATTCTCGCCCCCGCACCCGACGCGCAAAAACGCAGATTACCGGTCGTCAAAATTCTGCAGTACCTGTCACCAGAAAACATTCAAGGAATGGAGCGACACCGGAAGCAGGCAAACCTGCCAGTCCTGCCACATGAAACGCCGGGGGGGACGACTGACACAAAAATTCCCGCTCAACTGGATGCACGTTAAAAGGGAAGTGGCGGACCACAGTTTCCCGAAAGGGGACCTGGTCACGGATAGCCTGTATGTTCAGGGCTCCTTTACCGATGCAGCTTTCATGGTCCGGCTGGTCAACACCACCGTTCCGCACCGGGTTCCCACGGCGGACAACGGAGACCCGCGCCTGTTTGTTCAAGTCACCTTTATGGATGAAAAGGGCGGGGAGCTGGACGGGGACCGGGAAATTCTCTCGCCCCAGCAGGACACGGCACTGATTTACCAGAAACCGGTGGACTTGCAGTTTTTTCCTCCCACCCAAACTCAATCGGCCCGCATTGTACTCCGCTACCAACCCGCATGGGGAAAAGAGAGATCCGACGTAGTGAGCCTGACAGTCCAGCGTTAATCAGAGTTGGACCCGTTCCCGAATTTCTTTATAATAAAGTTTTTTCGATCCATTGCCCCATTCTTTTTCGGAGGTATTCATGGCACGTTATTATTCCTTTTTTATGGTCCTGGCGGTCAGCCTGTTTGCGTTTCCCGGAACGTTGCCGGCCAAAGACATGGTTCTCAAAAAACCACCCGCCTCGCTGGATAAACTGTATCCGCCGCAATCCAAAGAACCCCAATTCATCCAGCAGATGCATAAAATGTCCGGATCGTTTGGTGGGGTGTTCGTCAATATGAAGGAAGGAGACTGGGAGAACGCCGAGAAAAAGGCCCAGGCATTTGTCGAAGCGTATGAGGAAACATCCAAAATGGTTCCGGAATGGAAGGATTACTTCGACCTGAAAGCGGTGAAGGAATTTGCGGCGGCGGTGCCATCGCGCGATCCCGCCAAAATCGGCAAGGCCTCGGGCCCTGTGGGTAAAACCTGCGGCAAATGCCACGGGGAGCAGACGGTGGCGGTATGGACCCGGTACCATTGGCCGAAAGTGGATCAGATCAAAATGGTAGACCCCGTTACCGATAAGGAACTCACTTACGGAAAATTCATGCACGAGATTTCAGGAACATTTAAAGGGGTGACGGTTAATTTTGGTGAGGGGCAGTACGATCGGTCCTCCAAAGCGCTGAGGGATTTCAAAAAGCGCTACATGGAATTGAAGTCCACCTGCTCGAAGTGCCATACCAACGACGCGGTGAAGGAGTTCTTTGTGGGCCAGCCGATCGCCGAGGCGTTTGATAATCTGGCCAGGGAATTGACCGCCGCCAAACCGAATCCCGGAAACTTCTGGAAGAACGTTGGAACCATAGGAAAGCTCGGTTGCAAGCAATGCCATTTGACACACCGGTCATATGCCATCATCCAGGAAACCTGGGAGGAGGAATAAAAGTAATAAATTAGCTGCGGAAAAAACAGGAAGGAAATTATTATAAAGAAAAGGCCTGGGAGTGAGTTACTTATACTCCCAGGCCTTTTGTGTTTGGACGGGTCCGGGGTAATTTTTCCCCGGACCCGAATTGTACTTTTGCTGCAAGATTAAATCTTGAAGCGGGTAACGATTTTCTCCAGTTCGAGGGCCATGCGTGACAACTCACCCGAGGCTTTCTGGGTTTCGCTGGCGCCCTGGGCGGTATTTCTTGCCGCATCGGCCACACCGCTGATGTTGTTCGCGATGTCCCCGGTGCCCTTGGCGGCCTGACCGACATTGTGTCCGATCTCGGCAGTCGTCGCCGTCTGCTCTTCCACCGAACTGGCAATGGTGTTCGAGATATCGTCGATCTGGTGAATGATCTGCGTGATCTCGGCAATGGCTTCCACCGAACTGGTGGTTTTAGCCTGGATATCCTGAATCTTCCTGCTGATATCCTCGGTCGCCTGGGCGGTCTGGTTGGCGAGATCTTTAACCTCGTTGGCCACCACCGCAAAGCCCTTGCCCGCTTCACCGGCACGCGCCGCTTCGATGGTCGCGTTCAACGCCAGCAGGTTGGTCTGTTCCGCAATCGAGGTGATGACCTTGATGACGTCGCCGACTTCGGTACTGCTGGTTCCCAGCTCCTGGATCATTTCGTTGGTTTGTTTGGTGATTTCCACCGCCTTCGAAACAACCGTCGCCGCCTCGGTGGCGTTGCGTGCGATTTCCTTGATGCTGGAGCCCATTTCTTCGGTACCGGTAGCAACCGTTTCCACGTTCTGGCTGACCTGCTCGGAAGCGGCGGAAACCGAATTGGCCTGGGCCGAGGTCTCTTCCGCATTGTTCGCCATCTGCTGACTGGTAGAGGTCAACTGCTGGGAAGCGCCGGCCAGTTCCTGGGCGTTGCGGTTGATGTCGGAAATGCTCTCGCGCAGATCCTGGATGAATTTGCTCAGGCCCTCGCCCATCTGGCCGATGGCATCCTGGCCGGATATGGTGATTTCCCGGGTCAAATCGCCCTGGCTGGCGGCGTTGACCACGGACAGCATTTCATTGACGTCACTCTTCAATTTCTCGGCCTGGGCCAGCTCGCGCTCGTTAGCTTCTTTGATTTGAACGGACTGTTGAAGCATACCCTCAAGAGATTTTTGGAAATCGCCTTCCTGATTGAAGTTTGTGCTGGAGGTCTCTTTACCGCTCAGGATATTCTCTGAGCTTGAAATGAAACCCTGAAGCCTGGACAACAGAGTGTTGAAATTATTACCCAGGAGGTTCAGCTCATCGGTAGTTCCTATTCGAAGAGGCTCCTGGCTCAACTGCCCGCCTACAATTTCCCTGGCCCGATTACACAAAGCCAGGATCGGCTTGGAAAACCAGCCTGCTATAAACATTGCGAATCCAACGAGGAGACCGATTAACACGATGGCCAGGATCAGGGACATGGTGATCAGAGAATCCTGGACGGCAAATGCCTCATCCTTGTCAATTTCTGCCATGATGCCCCACTGCACACCCATAACTTTTACCGGCGCAAAGGCGCTGAGTACCGATACGCCCCTATAGTCGGGAATAATATCGAAACCGGTAGCGCCCTGAAGAGCCTTTTCGGTTGCCTGAGTTTTTACTTCCATGAATCCAATGGATGTACCCAGAGCTTTCATTTGCTCGCTTACCGTTTGGGCAACACCCACCTCCTTGAGCATGGCGTAAAAACCATTGGGATTCTCAATCAAAAATCGAGAGTTATTTCTCATTTTAAAATCGGAGCCGACCAGGTATACCTCACCGGAATCTCCGAGCCCGACTTCTTTCCAGGAATTGTTACTGGTCATGGTCATATTGATATTATCAACGGGCGCCTGGAAAATAAGGACACCAATCAACTCTCCATTATCAAAGATGGGAGATGAAATAAAGGATGCCGCCCCGTTGTATGAAGGTGCATAGCTTGAGAAATCAACCATGGAAAATTGGCCTTTATCCCTGGCGCTGACTGCGGATTTAAACGCCTTTCCGATACCGCTTTCGGAATAAGGACCATCAACTAAGCTGGTGGCAAAATCAACTTCCTTATAAACCGAGTAAACAACATTACCGGTTTTAGCATCGACCAGGAAGATGTCGTAGTAACCAAACTTTTCCAGATAATCGCGAATAGTGGGATGAAATTGTTTATGGGCCTGACTATACGAACTGCCATCCCGCGCATAATCCAATCGATGTTTTTCTCCAATAGGATTGCTATTTTCAGAAATATAAATAGATTGAAGCACCTGGCTGGTTTGGTCCCGTGGAAACCACTTGTTGAAGGAGCTGGATTCAGCGCCATGGGTGCTTTTGACTTGATAGTTGTAACGGTCTCTCAATTTGGAGGCCTGCAATTCTCCATAGTTGTGGCCCACTTCCGGGAGAATCTTATCCCAGGCGCCGGAGAATTCTTTCATGGCATCGATCACCATGTGGTCCTCGGAAAACGTGAGAACCTGATTCTGAACAAATTTGAAGTAATCCTCGATCTGTTGTTTTTTCTGGTCCCGTAATGAAATCAGACGGCTTTTGCTGATTTCCCGAATTTCGGAATTCACCCGAGACATGGAAATCAGTGAATAAGAAAGCAGAGGAACCAGACCTGCAATTAAAAATAATGTGACCAGTTTTTTTCGAATGGTCCACTTTAAACCATCATCCTTTGAATCATAAGTACTGCTACTACCTTCCGGGCGATCTAACGGTTTCATGCTCTCTCCATAAATATATTTTAAAATACTTGGTTGATTAAATTTTTTGGGGTCTGCTTCCCCCAACCCCAGTCAATGTCATCCGGTCCATTTAAAGAAAATTAGCCCAACAAATTAAATTTCATATACATTGAGTGTAATTTATATAAATGAAAAGACAATGTAAAAGTCACTGATTTTTAAAAAATGAGCAAATATTGGCGTTCCGATTTATATGGACAACCAATATTCGTGTTGGGGCTTTATGGGCCATTCCTAAACTATGGACGCCCTATGTAAATGATTTGGCACTACAATATTCAAAAAGGTATTCGGTTTTGTTATTCATAAACCGGGTAGGTGATTGAGGTTGGCCGTCGAGCGGAGCTTGAGAAAAGGGTTTTTCCCAGGTAAAGATAAACAAAGTACGATTGTTTTATAAAAATTATCAAACTGTCCGGTAGATTCTTACGCCAGGAGATTCCAAAAAAAAAGCTGGGAGAGTGTTAACACTCTCCCAGGCAATGTGTAGCTAAACAGAGAGTCTTGCGACTCTCGGTTTTATTTGAAACCAGATTAAATCTTGAAGCGGGTAACGATTTTTTCCAGTTCGAGGGCCATGCGTGACAACTCACCCGAGGCTTTCTGGGTTTCGCTCGCGCCCTGGGCGGTATTTCTTGCCGCATCGGCCACACCGCTGATGTTGTTCGCGATGTCCCCGGTGCCCTTGGCGGCCTGACCGACATTGTGTCCGATCTCGGCAGTCGTCGCCGTCTGCTCTTCCACCGAACTGGCAATGGTGTTCGAGATATCGTCGATCTGGTGAATGATCTGCGTGATCTCGGCAATGGCTTCCACCGAACTGGTGGTTTTAGCCTGGATATCCTGAATCTTCCTGCTGATATCCTCGGTCGCCTGGGCGGTCTGGTTGGCGAGATCTTTAACCTCGTTGGCCACCACCGCAAAGCCCTTGCCCGCTTCACCGGCACGCGCCGCTTCGATGGTCGCGTTCAACGCCAGCAGGTTGGTCTGTTCCGCAATCGAGGTGATGACCTTGATGACGTCGCCGACTTCGGTACTGCTGGTTCCCAGCTCCTGGATCATTTCGTTGGTTTGTTTGGTGATTTCCACCGCCTTCGAAACAACCGTCGCCGCCTCGGTGGCGTTGCGTGCGATTTCCTTGATGCTGGAGCCCATTTCTTCGGTACCGGTAGCAACCGTTTCCACGTTCTGGCTGACCTGCTCGGAAGCGGCGGAAACCGAATTGGCCTGGGCCGAGGTCTCTTCCGCATTGTTCGCCATCTGCTGACTGGTAGAGGTCAACTGCTGGGAAGCGCCGGCCAGTTCCTGGGCGTTGCGGTTGATGTCGGAAATGCTCTCGCGCAGATCCTGGATGAATTTGCTCAGGCCCTCGCCCATCTGGCCGATGGCATCCTGGCCGGATATGGTGATTTCCCGGGTCAAATCGCCCTGGCTGGCGGCGTTGACCACGGACAGCATTTCATTGACGTCACTCTTCAGTTTCTCGGCCTGGGCCAGCTCGCGCTGGTTGGCTTCTTTGATCTTGCGATCGTTTTCAATTTGCTCGACCACAATGTCATGCATGCTTTGCAGTTTTTCTTCAAATTCACCTTTCAAGCCAAAATTACGTGACTCAGAGACTTTGCCTTTCAGAAGATCGTCCGCCTGATTAAGAAATACCCGGACTCCTTTCAAAAGGCCGTTGTAGGATTTGGCCAGACGACCGATTTCATCGCCGCTGGACACGTTCACATTGTCCAAACTTTTTAATTCACCATTGGCAAAGCTTTCCAGACTCTCGGTCAATTTGATAACGGGCTTCGTCAAGGCGCGTGATCGCCAGAAACCGAAAACCACGATGATACCGGCGAAAATGATCGCCACCTGAAACAATTTTTCTTCAATGGCAATAATGCCGGCGTTTACGACGGCATCCGGAGCCCGCGCCAACACCGACCAGGGCATACCGGGAAACCCGAGAGCTCCTTTGTGCCTGGCAAAACCGGCGGCCTGGGTGATTTTTTTACGGGCATGCAGGGCATACTCAAACCCCACCTGCTTTTCCTTGGCCGATTTGATCGCCGCCGTTACTCCTTTTTCGGCCAGATTCAGTTTAAACAGTACCTCAAAATCATGAGCGATATTTGATTCCGAACCGCGACCGAAGGCGGGATCCAGATCTATCACCACGGTTCCGTTTTCATTAAGAAGCGTCAATTCAATTTCCCCAAGCCCCTTGGTTTTCAAGTCACGGTAAGCATCAAGGAAAATATCCTCTACCAGGGAAAACTTGGCATAGTTGTTCCAGACGGCGATCACTTTGCCCTCGTCGTCGTATACCGGAGCGACAAAATTTACGGTGAGTCCGTCATCTCCACGGTAAATACCTTTCACTTCTTCATTAATATGAAGAGGGACAATGGCTGTGCCGGTGAAGGCGCTGGACCCGCCCACGTTGCCTTCCTGGCTGGTGTAAAACCGGCCGGACATCACATCTTTAAACCAATCTGTTCTAGAGTAGTTTTTGGAATATAGGGCGGCGGTATTAATCCCCTTGGCATCCTGGTCCTTGGAATTCACAGCAATGACCTTACCCTCCAAATCGACCAGGACCGTCAGATAGTAAATATCATAGGTGTCGACATAACTGTTCATGGCATCGACAATGGGACTGGCCGGCTGATACCAATAGTTACGGTTCAGGAGGACCTGATTCAGGCCAAAAGCCTGAACGTCGCCATAACGCTCGAACAGGTTGCGGTCTATTTTATCTGCCAGATTCTGGGCATGGGTTTGCAGGTTGGAGGCATTCATCGTTCGAATTTCCTCAAACGAATTGCTACTGATCATCATCACAACAATCAGGGGTACCATGCCTGCAAACAAGTAACTCATAACTTGTTTCCACTTCAGGGATATATTCCTGCCGAAACTAAAAATACTCATTGTCTTTTCCATTGCGCCATTTTCCTCAAAAAGGTGTTTTTAAGTTTAGCCAGTATGAAATTTGTGTCGTTCAGGGTAACCGGATAATCCAACGGAACGGGCCTTTTGAACCATGCGCCCCAGCCTGCATAAATTACATTTTCCTATACAATAAGTGTAATAGGCATAAAAGGGCTTGTCTACCGGGAAAGAGTCAAAAGCGCAATAATCCGAATATATCGAATCACCAATATTTGGCATGCTGAAAAGTTAAAATAAAACAGTCCATTATGACCTTAACATCCTATAACCGAATTTTGCAGTTTGAATAAATTGATCAGGCCTATACCATGTTGATACGAAAGATTCACGAATTTATTTTTTTTCATGGTTGTTTCTGGAATACTGGCAAGCTATCTGTGACTTAGGGGGCGAGCGTTGGAATTTTAGTTTTTAAAAAAGGGGCCTAAAGGAGCTAATTATCAGATGAGGGGGACGGCGTTCAGTCCGGACGCTGGGATTTGCGGACGAGGTCCTTGTCGAAATAGTTGACCGACATGCCGGCATCGAGCACGATGCCCTGGGCGTTGATGCCGCTGGCGCGTTCGCTCAACAGAAAAACAGCCGCATTGGCCACCTCCTGCGTCGTCAGGGCCTGTTTGCGCAGGGTGGACTGCTCGGCGTGCAGGTAGGAATCGATATAACCGGGGATACCGGCCGAGGCGGAGGATTTCAACAACCCGGCATTGACGGAATTGAATCGTACTTTGGAAAAGGCGCTGAACGATTTGGCGAGGAAGCAGAGGGACGAATCGAGAGCCGCCTTGGCGGGTCCCATGAACCCGTAATTCTCCGCAGCCATGCGTGTGGTGGAGATGGAAACGGTCACCACCGAGGCATTGGCATCCATCAGATCCTTGAAGGCGTTGGACAGTTGGATCAGCGAATAACAGGAAATGTCGACGCATTGCAGGAAATCTTTTTTCGACGTTTCATGAAACGGTTTCATGCCTTCGGAAAAGTTGGCGAAGGCGATGGAATGCACCAGCCCGTGCAGGACACTGGTTTGCGCGGAGACCTCTGTTTTCAGCCGGGCGATATCCCCTTCCCGCTCCACGTCGCAGACAAACGTGCGGGCGGGGTCGATCAGTTTGGCGACGCTGGCTTTCCGCTCTTCGGAGCGCACGCTGTACAGCACGTTGGCGTTTTCGGCTTCGAGGGTTTTGCCGATATGATAGGCGACGCTTTTTTTATTGGCGACGCCGCTGACCAGAATGGTTTTATTTTCCAGGTTCAAAAAACTCAACGCGACTCCTCCATCAGCATGGCGGTAAACTCTACCGTCAAAATGGTTTTGCCCGCCACCTGCACCTTACCTTTCATATAATGGGCTGGCCCGACGCTTTCTCCATGGTCCACCCGGATATCCAGAACACTGTCGGGATACACGGGATTTTTGAATTTAACGTTCTGGATTCGGGACATGACAGGCACCTGCCCTTCGGGCATTTCCAGCTTTTTCGACATGAGAATGGCGCCGGACTGGAACACGGCCTCGCAAATGAGTACCCCCGGCATGATCGGGTAACCGGGATAGTGTCCTTTAAAAAAGGGTTCCTCCGGACCGATGTACTTGCGGGTAAGGATATGGCTTTCGGTCTGCTCGATAATTTCATCGACGAACAGAAAGGGAGGACGGTGGGGAATGGCGTTCAGGATTTCTTCCTGCATTATAAACCGCCTGTGATCTCCAGCACGGCGCCGCTGACATAAGCGGAATCGCGGTCGGCCAGAAACAGCACGGCCCGGGCCACTTCCTCCACTGTGCCGAAACGTTTCATCGGCACCTGGCTGAGATACTGTTGTTTCTGGTCATCAGGAAGATCGGCGATGAAATCGGTATCGATAAATCCCGGCGACACGCAGTTGACGGTGATGTTTCGGCTGGCGACTTCCTTGGACAGGGACCGGGTGAAGGCTTCCTGCCCGGCTTTACTGGCGGCGTAATTGGCCTGGCCGGGAAAGCCGAAACGGCTGATGGGTGAAGTGATGTTGATGATTCTTCCATATTTCTGCCGCATCAGGTGCTGAACGGCGATTTTGCTCATGTGGTACGTTCCGGTCAAATTGGTTCTGATGACATCATTCCAATCGTCAACCGGCATCATTCCAACCACCGAGTCGCGCCTGATCCCTGAATTGTTGACGAGAATTTCAAAGTGCTCAAAGTTTTCTTCCACGTACCGGAAAAAGGCAACGACTTCATTATGTTCCGAGACATCGAATTGGCGGACGGTGAGCCGGCCTTCGTATTGTTCCCCGCTCTCCAGAAAATCCTGCGCCGCGTTAGCGTCGGACCGGTAGGTGGCGATAACTTTCGCACCGGCCTGGAGAAACGCTTCGGCCACGCCTTTTCCGATTCCGCGCGTACCGCCGGTTACTATGACGGTTTGATCTTTAAAGTTGAAGTTCATGATTGATGGACTGGTTTAAAGAAGGCAAGATGGAAATCAGGCTCCGTTCGGAAAGCGAACGGGCCGTTTCGGGAATTCAAACGCTGACAGTTTCCAGCTCTGGTTGAGGCTCACGTACAGAATGCAGAAATTTATCCACTTCATTGGCCACGATCACTCCGTAATTGGCAGCGCCCAGCCAGCCGGACATGATGATTCCCACCGAACCGGCATGAAACAATCCTCCAATCTGTCTGGGGAGGTCTTTGCTGATCGCCAGTCCTTCAAACTTGGTTCCGAACGATACGCCGCCCGGATGCGTGGTATACCGTTTGAATGTCATCGGAGTGGAGGCTTCAAGATGGCCGACTTTTTTGCGGACGCCGGGCACGTATTTTTCCAGAGCATCCAATGTCCGCTCGATCAAAACTTCCTTTTTATTTTCGTATTCCTGCTTGGTCAGGTGCGCCCAGTCCTTGAACCGTGCGTTGGTGGAGGCCACGATGGAGTACATGTTCAGTCCGGGCCGGGTTTCGGGATAATAAAAACTGAACGTCCGGCTGGTGGTTTCCGGTTCCAGAAGGGATTCCGAGCTGAATTCCTTTTCCTGCGAGGTGAACAGTAAATCGCCCACGTTATCGATCGTCTCTCCCCTTTTAAGTCCGATATACACCTGGCAACTGCTGTCATTCAGCCGGACCTTTTTAACCTCTTTGACGAATTCCGGAGCGAACTGTTCTTCTCCGACCAGCTTTTGAACGGTGTTTAAAATATTGGAATTGGACAGCACGGTTTTGGCCGGGATCATGCGGCCCTGGACTTCCACCCCCTGAACGGTTTTATCCTCGTCCACCACTATGCGCTCGACCATGCAATGGGTGCGGATATCCACTCCGTTTTTCAGCAATTCCTTTTTCATTTTTTTGATCAATTCGTTGGTGCCGCCTTTAAACGTATAAACGCCCTTGTCCATGAAATTGGCGAATACGATTCCGTAGGTAATCGCCGGGTCGTCCAGGGTGGAACCGTTGGCGTAGGTGATCGGTTCCATCAGCAGGCGGTGGACGTCGGTGCGGCCGGGGAAAAACTTTTCGAACAATTCGCGGGTGGTCATCGACAGGTCGTCATAAAAATTCATCGCGCGTACCGTGGCGAAAAACTCGTCGATGGTTTCCTTGACGATGCCGAACCGGTCTTTCATCAGACGGGTAAAATCGTTTTTATCGAAATTGGTCCAGAAGGAGAATTGAGGGTTGTCGAAGCGGATATTCTTGAGGCGTACGATGGAGTCGGCGATTTCCTGGGTCCAGTACTTCCTACAGGTTTTGATCATACCCGTCGGGAACCCGTGCAGGGAAATATCCAGGATATGACCGCCCTTGCGTTTGAACCAGGTGGCCAGTCCACCCAGATTGTAGTGATGCTCGAGTATGAGGACCTTGTGTCCCAGTTTGGCCAGCTTGTTGGCGGCGGTCAAACCTGCCAGACCACTGCCAATGATGATTGTATCGTAAGCCGATTTAATTCCCTTCAGCCAGTCTTTAGACATCAATTTCTCCCCGTTTCGGATTTGGCCTCCGCCTGCAGGATATGCAGGTTAGCCATTGAAATTCCGCTCAGTGTCGCCCCAATAATACCCAAAAAACCCTGATCTGTCCCACAAATAAATAAGTTTTTTACAGGGGTCCGCCCGCTCTTGATTTTGGTGGGGGAACCGTAGACCGCGCCGTTGAGGTGGCCGGTATATTTGAATATGGTTTTGGGCGTAAATGAATCAATATATATAATATGATCGCTGAAATCAGGGAAATATGTCAACAACGCATTCACTCCCCGCTCGCGGTATTCCTTTTTGGCGGCGCGATAGTCGGACCGCGTCATTCCATCCCAGAGCCCGAAATTCGCCTGATTGGTGAGGCGGATCACCCCCTCCGATGAAGGTTCGGGATACTGAAAGTTGTTGGGACAGCATAAAACGCCGCTGGTGACATCGGTCAACCCGCTGGGAACACGGTACTTGAAGCGGGGTTCGGTGCTGTAAAACACGATGCTTTTGTCGTATCCGATTTCCTTCGGCAGGCGGTCCAGCACGAAGATCGATTCCATGAAGGACATCTGACCGGTCTCCAGATTCGATTCCTCGATTACTGCGGGACGACAAAGACGCAGGGTTTCAATGGCTCCGGCGGAAGAAATCACCTTGTCCGCCGTCAGCGTTTCTCCATTCTCCAAGTGCACCGATTGCAGGGCGCCGTCCTTGTGCTCGATGGCTTCGACCCCGGCACCCATGCGCAGTTCTCCGCCGAGACCCTGGTATTTATCGACCAGCAGTTTCAGAATGTAAGGCATGCCGCCCACCGGCTTGGCGAATCCTTCCATGAAAATGCTCTTGAACATAATCACGAACTGGTAGAAATCCATGTCGCCTTCCGACGCACTGCCGTAATACATGAGCGGGCAATACAACATGTCGATCAGGACCGGGTCGGTCAGGCAGGCTTCCAGAACCTCGCGCGAAGGGATGCGCTGGCTGTCGTCGAGATTGAGTTCGTCGAATTCGCGGATGCGGGCAACCAGTTTCCGGAACCCGTCGATCTGGGAGGGAAACTGCTCGGCGATCTCCTGCTCCAGAAATTCAAACTCGTTGGTGAACCGGAGCGCTTTCCCGGGAAAGCGGATTTCGGACATTTCCTGCGGACACAGGCGGAACTCGTCGTGCCGGAACCTTAATTGTTTGAGGAGTTTTCCCAGCGGCGAAGTGCGCACGCCCTTCGGCGTGTAATTGGTCATCGCGTGCAGACCCACGTCGAACGTTCTCTGCTTGCGGGTGTAGAAGGAATTGAGTCCGCCGACCTCGACATGTTTTTCGAGGATCAGGACTTTTTTGTCAAACAGCGCCAGACGAATGCCCGCCGCCAGTCCGGACAGACCGGCCCCTAGGATGATGACGTCATATTTCATGGGCGCGATAGTAATTTGGGGATGGAAATCAAGTAAACCGCTAGAGCGGTTGAGGATCGGTATTCATCAGGAGGAAAGGGTGGGAAACCCCGGCTTCAGCTGACCAGTTCGTTGTCTTTCAGGCGCGGAAACAGGTATTCGACACTGCTCGCCATCGACACCAGTTCCTGGTAGTCCTTTTCCGGTACTTCCAGATTGAAGCGTTTGCGCAACTCCATCACGATATCGAGGAAATCCATCGAGTCCAGATCGAACTGGTCCCGCAGTTTTTCTTCATCCTTGATGGAAGCTAAATCTTCATCCGGAGCAATGTCGGAGATGATATTGAGGATGGCTTGTCGAACTTGTTCCCTGGTCATTCAGCATGTTCTCCTAAAACTTGATGGTAGGGCAAAACTGCCTGAATTTCAACACTATTTTTGATATTTACGCACGATCAGAACGGAATTGATGCCAAACATTCCGAATGAATTATTCATGATGATATTCACCGCATCCAGCTTCTCCGGGGTGTTCGCCACCAGATTGTTGAGCCGGCATTCCGGGTCGATTTCGTCGAGGTTGATGGTCGGGTGGGCGTAGCCGTCCTCGAACGCGGGCAGATTGCCGGTCAACTCCAGCGCCCCTGCGGCCCCCATGGTGTGCCCCATATAACTCTTTGTATTATTGATCCTTGTGCGGCCATCCATGCCGAACACTTCACGCACCGCCTTGCATTCCTGGATATCGCCCAGTTGAGTCGCGGTGGCGTGGGTGTTGAGAATGTCGATATCCTCCGGCTTCAGCCCGGCGCGATCCAGCGCCAGCCGCATGCACTCGGCCTGCCGCCCCGGCTCCGGGAGGATGTAGTCGAAGGCGTCTGAATTACTGGCATGACCGACAATTTCGCCGTAGATTTTAGCGCCCCGCGCTTCGGCATCGGGCAGACGTTCGAGCGTGTAAACGCATCCGCCCTCGGAACAGACAATGCCGTTGCGGTTTTTGTCAAACGGACGGCTGGCTTTGGTCGGATCCTCATGGTGCGCCAGAGCGCCCTCGCTCTTGAAACTGGCGAATATGCCGAAGGTGCGAATGCTTTCCGAAACGCCGCCCGCCAGGGCCAGGTCGACTTCGCCCAGCCGCAACATCTGCATCCCCTGAATGATTCCCAGGTTACCCGCCGCGCAGGCCGCGCCGATGGCATAGTGCGGTCCGGTGATGCCCATGTTCAGCGTCACCTCGCCCGCTGGGTTGTTGGCAACCGTCCGCGGATTGTGGTGGTGCGACCAGTATTTGGTATCGTAATCGTATTTGCTGATGGCGTGGACTTCGTTCTCGGTCTCCACATTGCCGTGCTCGGTGGTGCCGAGGTAAACCCCGACGCGTGCCTTGTTCACCGAGTCGAACGCCATGCCGGAGTCTGCAACCGCCTCCTGTGAACAGTAGATGGCGATCGAGCCCGCCCGGGTGCCGCGCCTCAGGCTTTTCTTTTTCTGGTATTTGAGCTCGTCGAAATTGCACACCCCCGCCAGCACTTCGCCCATGAAACGGGTCTCAAAGTGAGTGACGCCGGATTTGCCCTCCAGCAGGTTCTTGCGAAACTCCGCAAGCGTGTTGCCGTTGGGGGCCGTCAGGCCGATTCCGGTAATGACGATACGGTCTTCAGGCCGCATAACAAACTTCCATAGAGTACAAGTGTCGGGGATGTATTGGATTCAAACCCTGAACAGGATGGCGTTGAAAAATAAAGCAAAGTCTAAACTTTAGAATCGGATAATTTAGCATAAAAAACGAGCATTGGGAAGAGGACTGGAGTTGTTTACCAAAATCTTTGGAGATTTTTCAAACATGTGTGGCATGTTTCGGTATCTATTGGAAAAGGTTGTTTTGGAAGAAAATCCTCAAAAAATTAAAAGTTACCGGCATTTAGAGCCATCAGGTCCCATTCTGACGGAGACCGGAGTTTTTGCCAGTAATTCGAAGGATCTCTATATTCGACTCAAAAATCATTTATCATTGAGCCGAATAGGTACAATAATCGGTTCATGAAGCACAACTGGCCAAAATTCAAATACAATCTCCACGAGGTGGCGGCCGAAGTACACGATATGAAATTAAGCTGTGATCGATAGAGTAGCTGTCAGAATATCTCCCAGACTAGATTTTCTCCACCAGCGCCACGGCGTCTGCGGCGATGCCTTCTTCGCGGCCGGGAAAGCCGAGTTTTTCGGTGGTCGTGGCTTTGACGTTCACCTGCGCCGGACCGATGGCCAGCGCCTTGGCGATGTTCTGTTTCATCTTGTCGATGTAGGGGGCGAGCTTCGGTTGCTGGGCGATCAGCGTGGCGTCGGTGTTGCTGATTTTATACCCCTGCTCCTTCACCACCCGGCCGACTTTTTCCAACAGCACCAGACTGGAAATACCTTTCCATTGCGGGTCGGTATCGGGAAAGTAATGACCGATGTCCCCGGCGCCCACCGCTCCCAACAGCGCATCGCAAAGGGCATGGCACAGTGCGTCGGCGTCTGAATGGCCGTCGAGGCCCTTGTGATGCGGGATGTCCACACCGCCCAGGATCAGCTTACGCCCTTCCACCAGGCGGTGCACGTCGTATCCGTTTCCGATTCGAAATGAACTCATAAAATGAAATCTCTTGCAGGTAAGTCACCCGGGGCGTGCCGAAGGGTGAAATAATATTAGAGAGTGACGGTGATCAGTTTTCGGGTTTCTTCGCGGGCCCAGCGGTCCGCTTCCAGCACATCTTCGATGCAGGTGACCGGCCGGGGGTTGTGATTATTCATCGCCAGGCGAATGATATCCGCGATATCCTTGTAGGGGATTTCACCATCCAGAAAAGCCTGCACGGCAATCTCGTTGGCCCCGTTGAGAATGGCGGGCATGGTCTGGCCGATATTCATCGCATCCATCGCCAACTGCAGACAGGGGAAACGTGTGAAATCCGGCGGCTCGAACGTGAGTTTCGACAATGCCGACAGATCCAGCGACGGCAGTTGGCAGTCGATCCGATCCGGATAGGACAAGGCATAGGCAATAGGCACACGCATGTCGGGGATCCCCAACTGCGCGATGATGGAAGTGTCCACAAACTCGATCATCGAATGCACGATGCTCTGCGCGTGTACGATGATATCCACCTGCGTGTCCAGCCCGAACAGCCATTTCGCTTCGATATACTCCAGCCCCTTGTTCATCATGGTGGCGGAGTCGATGGTAATCTTGTCGCCCATGTCCCAGTTGGGATGCTTGAGAGCGTCCTTGACGGTGACATGCTCCATCTGTTCCAGGCTATAGGTGCGGAAGGGTCCGCCCGAGGCAGTGAGGATGATGCGTCGTATGCGGTCGCGGTTTTCTCCGTTCAACGCCTGCAAAATGGCGCTGTGTTCGCTGTCGACGGGAATGATATCGCATTTTCCCTGCGCGGCCCTGAGGACCAGCTCACCCGCAACCACCAGGGTTTCCTTGTTGGCGAGCGCCAGTGTTTTTCCGGCATTCACCGCCGCGTAAGTGGGCACCAGTCCGGCGCATCCGACCACGGCAGAAACCACGATATCCGCTTCCGGCAGGGTGGCGACCTGTGTGGCTCCCGTCACACCGGTGAGGATTTCCACTTTCTGATCGCCGATCAATTGACGCAATTCTCCCAGGCGCGAGGTGTCGTGCAGGGAAATCATTTTGGGTTTGAATTTTTTGGTTTGCTGCGCGAGGACTTCAATATTGCGTCCGGCGGCGAGGCCCACGACTTCAAATTTCCCGGGGTTGCGGTCAACGACATCCAGCGTGTTAACGCCAATAGATCCTGTGGATCCCAGGATGGAGATTTTTTTCATAAGTGCTCGCGGTCAGTTAGTACGCTCGTGTTGGTAACAGGATAAACCACAACCGGGAAAAAATATAAAAGAACCCTTATTTTTCGATCAAAAAAATAATCTGTGGTAAATGTAAAAGACAGGCCCAGCGAACATCAGGCTGTCCAAACGGTCCAAAACCCCTCCATGGCCTGGAATCAACGATCCGGAATCCTTGACCCCGGCCCGCCGCTTGAACAGTGATTCGGCAAGATCCCCTATTTGACCCATGGTACCGCATAATAGGGCCATAATCAAACCGTGGTTGAGCGGGAGAGTCTCGAAAAACAAGTATTTGGCGGCCACTCCGCCGGCCATGCTTCCAGCCAGTCCGGCGACCGATCCCTCGATGGTTTTGCCGGGGCTGATTTTCGGTGCAAGTGGGGTTTTTCCAATATTTTTCCCGACATAATACGCGGCGATGTCCCCCGACCAGACCACCATAAAAAGAAAATAGAGAACGAAGTTGCCGTGCTCCATCCCCCGCAGATGAATAAAATAACTCATCAGGCCGGACACATAAACGACCCCCAGAAA
This sequence comes from Nitrospinota bacterium, assembly GCA_029879645.1. Lineage (GTDB taxonomy): Bacteria > Nitrospinota > Nitrospinia > Nitrospinales > Nitrospinaceae > SZUA-226. The sequence goes on along the minus strand of JAOUPX010000020.1, from coordinate 5,853 downwards.
CGAATAGGCCACCTGATTGAGTGAATCCTCCAGGTCGGCGCCCGATGCATACCACGCAATGAACAGCGACATCAGACATCCTGCCAGCCAGACCAGATAAAAATCATTGCGGTAAAAACAAAAGACCAGCAAGAGGCACATCGCCCCGCCGACAATGGGATTGATATGGATTCCGATATGACGCACCAGGCGGACGTATTCATACCATCCGGTCAGCACGGCGGCGGTGACCAGAGTCAGAAACAGCAGGGGGGATCCGTATTGAACGATTCCCAGCACTACGGGGATAAGAACCAGACCGCTCAACACGCGCTTCACCTGGCGTTCTCCAGTGTCATTTCATTCAGCGGCATCAGCACGAGCATCATAAGGAATTTTTTTTGGGAATGGGTTTGGGGTTGTCAGGCTTTGACGATCTGGTCGCCGATCAAACCGAACCGCCGTTCCCGGTTCTGAAAATCGATGATGGCCTTCAGCAGATCGTCTTCGGTAAACTCGGGCCATAACACCTGGGTGTAATGCAGTTCAGTGTAAGCCATTTGGTACAGGAGAAAATTACTGATGCGTTTTTCACCGCTGGTGCGAATCAGCAGGTCCGGTTCGGGCAGACCGTGGGTGTACAGACTTCTCTCCATCACCGGGAAATCGATATCCTCAATCGGCAGACTTCCTTCCTTGACCTGCCGCGCAATTTTCTTCACGGCGTCGATGATTTCCTGCCGTCCGCCATAACTCAACGCCAGCGTGAGAATCAGCCCGTCGTTGCTCCGGGTATAATCCTCGGCGTGACGGATGCGTTGTTGAATGGCGGCAGGCAGTTCATGAATCCGGCCGATGGTGTTGAATCGGATGTTTTCCCGTTTCATGCGTTCCAGTTCCTTGTTCAGGTACTGGTCCAGAATTTTCATGAGGGCTTCCACTTCACTGGCGGGGCGGTTCCAGTTTTCGTCGGAGAAGGAATACAGGGTGAGCGCTTCAATGTGCATTTCGGCACACAGGGTAACGATTTTATCGACGGTTTTGACGCCGCGGCGATGACCCTCCACGCGTGGCAGGAATTTGCGCTTGGCCCAGCGCCCGTTGCCGTCCATGATGATCGCGATGTGGCGCGGCAGGCGTTTGGGGTCGATTTGATTGATCAATGCGGGGTCAGGCAAGGAACAACTCCGTAAACAAAAATTGACTCAGCAAAAAGAGTCCGGCAGGGCCGCCGGATTCCTGTATTCAGCTAATCAATATTATACGGCATGCATCAGCCTTCGAGGACATCTTTTTCCTTGCCCTGAATGATCTTGTCCACCTCCGCCACATATTTGTCGGTGGCTTTCTGAATCTGATCGTGGCCTTTGCGCTCTTCGTCCTTGGAGACGGAACCGTCTTTTTCCATGGCCTTGAGCTTGTCGTTGAATTCGCGCCGGATATTCCGGATGGCGACTTTGCAATCCTCGCCGTATTTCTTGACCACTTTCGTGAGCTGTTGCCGCCGCTCCGTGGTCAGCGGGGGAATGGTCAGACGAATAACTTTGCCGTCATTGGAAGGCGTCAACCCCAGGTCCGAGGCCTGAAGGGCTTTCTCGATCACCGGCACCATGGATGCGTCCCAGGGAGCGATGGTGATGGTTTTGCTGTCGGGGACGCCCAGGGTCGCGGTTTGCGACAGCGGGGCGGGGTTCCCGTAAAATTCTACCTTGATATCCTCAACCAGAGCCACTGAAGCCCGACCGGTTCTCACCTTGCCCAGCTCGGCGTGCAGGTGTTCTATGGACACCTTCATTTTACGTTCAGAATCATTAATCAATTTATCCATATCAATTCGCCCCGATAGTGGTTCCTATTTTTTCTCCCAAAAGGACACGCCTGATGCTGTCTTTCTGCCGGACATTGAAAATGATCATCGGCAGTTTGTTATCCATGCAAAGCGACACGGACGTGGAATCCATCACTTTGAGTCCTTTGTTCAACACATCGATATACGATAACTCGGCAAATTTGGTGGCCTGGGAATCCTTCATGGGATCGGCGGAGTATACGCCGTCAACCTTGGTGGCCTTGAAGATGACTTCCGCCTCGACTTCAATAGCGCGCAGGGAGGCCGCCGTATCGGTGGTGAAGTAGGGGTTGCCGGTGCCTGCGGCAAAAATAACCACCCGCCCCTTTTCCAGATGCCGGATCGCACGTCGCCGGACATAAGGCTCGGCCACTTGCCGGATTTCCAGCGCCGTCAGCACCCGGGTCGGCACGCCGTGGCTCTCCAGCGCATTTTGCAGCGCCAGGCTGTTGATCACGGTTGCCAGCATACCCATGTAATCGGCGGTTACCCGTTCCATACCCAGACTGCTGGCGGTGGCTCCGCGCAGAATATTGCCGCCGCCGATAACGATGGCGATCTGCACCCCCATCTCCTTGGCCTCGGCTACTTCCGATGCAATCGTGGTGAGCGCTTCCTGGTCGATGCCGAATCCGCCGTTCTCGGCGGCCAGACTTTCTCCGCCCAATTTCAAAAGCACCCGATGGTAAATCGGCTTATCCAAAGAAATCCCCCTTACTTGCTGATTTCAAAACGCGAGAATGCGCCGACCGTGATGTTTTCCCCCAGTTTGGCAATCTTCTGCTTAATCAACTCCTGAATGGTCGTCTCGCCATCCTTGATGAACGTTTGATCCAGAAGGCAATTTTCTTCGTAGAATTTCGACATTTTGCCATCAACGATCTTGTCGATGATATTGTCCGGCTTGCCGGATTCGCGCGCCTGATGGGCGAAAATCTCCCGCTCCTTGTCCATCACCTCCGGGGTGACGTCGTCACGCGAGGTGAATCTCGGTTTGGCGGCGGCGATGTGCATGGCGATATCCTTCAATAAATCCTTGAACTCGTCGGTATTGGCGACAAAATCCGTTTCGCAGTTGAGTTCTACCAGCACGCCGATTTTATTCCCGGCATGAATGTAGGAACCAATCGCGCCGTCACCGGTGGAGCGATCGCCTTTTTTATCCGCTTTGGCCATGCCCCGCTTGCGCAGGTAGGTCACGGCCTCTTCAATATCGCCCTTGGTTTCCTTGAGCGCGTTTTTACATTCCATAATCCCCGCCCCGGACTGCTGACGAAGGGTCTTGACCATTTCTGCTGTCACTTCCATGCTCTGATTTCTCCTCTATCGAAAAGCTTCACTGAAAATTTTGTTAATGGACCGGGCGGAAGGCTCTTGAGCCCCGTGCTTCCCCGCGCCTCTAAAGTCCAGGTACGGTCATGATCATAGGGCCGGTTGCCGACGTACCCGGCATGGCCCTGTAATCACTTAAATAAATATGATTTGGAAAAATGACTCTGGCCCGGACTGGGAACATCCCCGATTTTCCCTCAAGCGGAAACGGGATTTTCCTCAGCGTTTTAATTGGAATCCGTAGCCGGGTCCGCTTTGGCGGTTGCTTCGGCAGGAGCCGGCGTTTCGGCAGCCTGCTCAGCGGCCGGGCTTTCAGCCTTCTTGGCCTGGGCTTTTTTCGCTTCCTGCTTGGCCTGTTTTCTTTCCGCGTCTGCGGCGGCTTTTCTGGCCGCGGCGGCTTTCGCGATAGCCTCTTTCTTGGCCTGGGCTTCCTTTGCGGCGGCTTCTTTAATAGCCGCTTCCTTGGCCGCCGCCTCCTGTTTCTCTTTCTGGAGGGCTTTGTAAACTTCCTGGCCTTCCAGGCAGATTTCGGCAATGCGGCCTGCAAACAGGTCGATCGAGCGAATGGCGTCGTCGTTGCCCGGAATCACATAATCAATCCCGTCCGGATCGCAGTTGGTGTCGACGAGGGCCACCACCTTGATGCCCAGCTTAACCGCTTCCGCCATGGCAATCCGCTCCTTGCGGGTATCCACCACGAACATGATGTCCGGAAGATCCTTCATCTTCTTGATGCCTTTGAGAAATTTATTGAGCTTCTCGATTTCCTTCCGCTTGTTCTGGGCTTCCTTTTTCCGCAACTGTTCAAACTGGGTTTCCTCCTCCAGCCGCTCCAGCTCCAGCAGACGCTGGATACTCTTTCGGATCGTGGAAAAGTTGGTCAGCGTACCGCCCAGCCAGCGTTGATTGATGTAATACATCCCGGCCCGTTCCGCCTGCTCGGCAATCAGGTCCTGGGCCTGCTTTTTGGTCGCGACGAACAGAATTTTTTTGCCCTGCTGGGTGGCGGTCTTTAAATATTTTTCCGCTTCCTTGAAATGAGTCAGCGTTTTCTGGAGGTTGACGATATGGATTCCGTTGCGGGCCCCGTAAATATACTTCTTCATTTTGGGGTTCCAGCGCGTGGTTTGATGACCGAAATGGACACCGGCCTCCAGCAATTGACTCATGGTAACTTCTGACATAAATTCTCCTTAAGAATCGGGTTGTTTCCACCGTTCCCTTCATTCCGGCGCAGAAACCTTGCGGTCACCCCTGCTCCAGTCCGGCAACGTGTGAGATAAATGATTGAAAAAACAGTGCTTTAATGTGTTTTTAACACGATATAGAGCTGTGGCGATAGCTTACCACAACCCACAAGGGCAGGCAAGGGTGGAGTATCTCCGCTGGTGACATAAAACACAGATTCTTCACTTCGTTCAGAATGACATTTAAAAACCCGGTTTGGTCATTCTGATGAGTGATCAGCGACAAAGAATCTAGGTTGTCCTGGAAAAGGACAGGCTGCTCCCCGGATTTTGCCTGCCCGGTCAGTCGTCGCAGGACATGATGAACAGGGGTTTGCTTTCGAAGTTCTGGTAGTCGGGGCGGAGGCGGTCGGCATTGTAATGTTTTTCGATGTTCACCCGCTTGTTGCTGGCGGTGACTTCCTTTAAATCGACATCGCAGTACTTGCCATTGCGCAAACTCACCAGCCGCCCGCTCTTGCCCCCCAGCATGAGGTTGAGCGCCATGTTGCCGTAGGCGACGGGCACAATGGAGTCGATGGCGTCCGGCTGACCCGACCGCACAAGATATCCCAGTTTCTGGCTGATGATACCGACCTGCTCGCCGTCGTTGTACTTCGGCGACAGTTGTTTGAGTCGCGCCGCCACCTGCTCGCCGATGCCGCCGAGTTTTTTATGGCCGTAGGCGTCGGCTTCTTCGCCTTCGAATACCATATCGCCATCGGCGAACATCGCGCCTTCGGAAATGATGACGATGGAATAGTTACTGGGGTTCCGCCGCCGGTCTTCCGACAGCAGTTCGGCCAGCACTTCGATATCGAACGGATGTTCAGGAATGATACACCGGTTGCAGGCCCCGGCCATGGCGGGCAGAAGCGCGCTGAATCCGGCATAACGCCCGAACACTTCGACCACCAGAAACCGCTCGTGCGATCCCGCCGAGGTGCGCAATTGATTGACCAGCTCGATGGTGCGCGTCACGCAGGTGCTGAAACCGAGGCAATAATCGGTGCCCGCCACGTCGTTGTCCATCGTCTTGGGAATCGCCACCACCGGATACCCCTCCTCGTGCAAACGCGTGGCGTAGCTCAACGTGTCGTCACCGCCGATGGGAATCAGGTGATCGATGCCGAGATGATCCAGGTTCTTGATCACCTCCGGCGTCAGGTCGTTGATCTCGTCCGTATAATGCTGTTGCAGATGATTCGGCACATTTTGTTTTTTCACTTTGGACGGCTGGGTGCGCGAGGTGTGCAGAAACGTACCGCCGGTGCGGCCGACCTTGTTGACCATCTGGCCGTTCAGCACCTGGCAATACTCCTGTTCCTCCGCCGGGCGGTCGCGGTCGATGCGGATCATCCCTTCCCAGCCCTTGCGGATGCCCACCACGCGATAGCCCTCGCGCAAAGCGCGAAGAGTGACGGCACGGATCGCCGGGTTCAACCCCGGTACATCTCCTCCGCCGGT
>JAOUPX010000096.1 GCA_029879645.1 Nitrospinota bacterium | reverse complement strand
ATCATCCAGGGCTTGGGCAACGTTGGCTACCACACGGCTAAAATCCTGCAAGCCGAAGACGGCGCAAAAATTATCGGTGTGATCGAACGAGACGGCGCTCTGATGGACCATAACGGTCTCAGCGTGGAAGCGGTTAATACTTACAACAAAGAGCATGGTGGAGTGAAGGGATTTCCCGATGCCCAGTATTTTGAAAACGGCGATGCCATTATGGAAGAGGAATGCGATATCCTGGTCCCGGCCGCGATGGAAGGCGTCATTAATATGGGGAATGCCCCGCGCATTAAAGCCAGGTTGATAGCCGAGGCGGCCAACGGACCGGTGACCTTCGGTGCCGATGCCATTTTAAGGCAAAAAGGTGTGGTAATGATCCCCGATATTTATCTCAACGCCGGCGGGGTGGTGGTTTCCTATTTTGAATGGATCAAGAATCTGTCGCACATCCGCTTTGGCCGTCTGACCCGCCGCCATGAGTTAAGCCAGAACGATCTGGTACTCAAGGCGATCGAATCCAGCGGACACAAAATACCTGCCGATTTAATCGATAAACTATGCCAGGGCCCGAACGAACTGGACCTTGTTCGCTCGGGGTTGGACGACACCATGCGGGATGGTTTCCAGAAGATCCGGGAGCGTTATTGGGCCTACGATAAAATCGAGTCCTACCGAATCGCGGCCATGGCCATCGCCATCGAAAAAATCGTCCTCAGCTACCAGGATCGCGGCGTGTACCCTTAAAACGCTTAAAAAGAGTTCTATTTTCTCCCCTTCAAAAACTTCCAAGCTGGCCTGCAATAATGCTATAGTACGCTGAAAATCCATTACCCTTTCCTTGAAACGAAAATGTCCCAGCCAACCGGAAAAACATCGCAATACGAGCAAAGCGGCGTCAGCCAGAGCGGGGCGGAGACCGCGCTGGACGGAATACTCAAGCACGTCCTGCCGACGCGCAAATTCAGCGAGCGCTATCCGCTGAAAGCCGATATCGGTTATTTCGCCAACGTCATTGACCTGGGCAACGGCGAGGGTATCGCCTTCTGCACCGACGGCGTCGGCACCAAGGTGATCGTCGCCGAGCTGATGAACCAGTACGATACCATCGGCATCGACTGCATTGCGATGAACGTCAACGACCTCATCTGCGTCGGAGCACGGCCCGTGAGCATGGTGGATTACATCGGTTGTTCGCATACCGACCCGAAAGTGTTCGAGGAGCTGGGACGCGGCCTCGCCGAAGGCGCGAAGCAGTCACAGATCAGCATATCCGGCGGGGAGATTTCGCAGGTGAAGGAAATCATCCAGGGCATCGACCTCATCGGCGCCGCCATTGGCCATGTGAAACTCGACCGGATCAACACCGGCCAGAACATCCAACCCGGCAACCTGATCCTGGGCCTCGCCGCCAGCGGGGTGCATTCCAACGGCCTGACTCTGGCACGCAAGGTGTTGTTGGGAGAAACGCTGGAGGAGCAAAAGGAAAAGATCAATCAGTATGAAGAATCGCTCGGACGCACCCTCGGCGCGGAGCTGTTGGAGCCAACCCGCATTTACGTCCAGCCGGTAATGAAAATGCTGGAGGCGGGGATCGATATCCGCGCCATGGTGCACATAACCGGCGGCGGTCTGACCAACCTCACCCGCGTTCAAACCGATAACATCCGTTTCGTGATCGATCCCCTCCCCGAACCGCTTCCGGTGTTTGAGTTGATTCAGGAGGAAGGCGGCATCAGCGATGCGGAAATGTACGAAGTATTTAATATGGGCACCGGCTTCTGCGTGATCGTCGACAGCGCTAACGATGCCGAACAAGTCCACTCCATCTGTAAAGAATTTGGCATCTCCTGCCACGGTATCGGTCAGGTGGAACCCTGGACCGGCAAGGAAGTGTTCATCCCCTCCAAAAACCTGAGAAGCTCCGGCTCAGGATTCATCGTCTAACTCAAACGGTAATTTAAAAGATATTTTTCAGAGAGTGGGGGTTGTGGTTCACCTCAGTGAACTGTGATGAATCCGGCTGATTCCGATTCTCTGGCGGCGGGTGCTTGCTGTTTTTCCGGAAGATTGATGATAAAGGAAGTGCCTTCGTTGAGCTGGCTTGCGACGTGAATCGACCCGCCATGCCGGTCGATAATTTTCTTGCAGATGGCGAGCCCCATACCGTGGCCTTCAAACAGGGCGGCGTTGTTGGTTCTTTCGAAGGGTTGAAAGATCCGGCTGATCTGGTCGGCCTCGATGCCGATACCGTTATCTTTAACAATGATTTCCCAGAATCCGTCGCGAAACGGACGGCTCGTCACATCGATCACCGGTGGCAGGTTGGGTTGGTGGTATTTGAGTGCGTTGGCAATCAGGTTTTGCATCAACTGCCGCATTTGGGTGCCATCCGCCTCCAGGGTGGGCAGATTCTTGCTGATATTTAATTTGGCCTTCGACTGGTTGATGCGGGTTTCGAGATCGTCGGCTACTTCCAGAGTGAGGTCGTATAGATTCACGGGGTGAAAGGGCCGGGCGTTGGTGGCGATGCTGGACAGCTGTAGCAGGTCCTCGATAAAACCCAGCATCCGCCGGGCCGATTTCCGCAGGCGCTCAAGATAATCCAGACTTTTGGAATCTTCTTTGGAAATCAATTCCTCCAACCGGTCGCCGAATAGAACGATCTTCCGTAAGGGCTCCTGCAGATCGTGCGAAGCGGTAACTGCAAATTCCATCAATTCCTTATTGCTTTGCTTCAGCTCCCGGGTCCGTTCTTCGACGCGCTCTTCAAGACGAATGCTGTACGCGCGTAACTGGCGGTTTGAAATGCCTAACAGTTCCCGCTCGTGTTGCAGGTCTTCGCGAAGCTTCCGGGTTTCCTGCAGTTCGAGACGGAGTTTTTCCGATAGAGTGCCAATCAGCCAGGCCGCCAGAATCAGAAATCCCCCCCAGACCGTCAGGTTGAGATTGGCGTCGAACGCTTCGCTGAATGACGGATAATCCTGATTTTGCTCTGCCAGAATGAACACCCAGACCATCAAAATGGTAAAGAATGCCCCAAGAACAGCGAACCGCTTGCCGATGTAATATCCGGCCAGAACGACCAGAAGATAAAAACAATCCAGGAAGGCGATTTTGGGATAGATGAAATAGTTGACGAACACCACTGTCAGCAAAATGGAAAGGATGATCGTTTCCTGGATATGTTTTAAAAGATAATTTTTCATAACACCGATATTTTTATTACATTGTAGATAATTGTAAATATTATAGGCCATATAACTGCATAATTAAAATGAGTTTTAGGGTAATGGCAAAGAAAAAAATATTATTGGAGTGCCGAATTCAGGGCGTTTCCCTAAAGAGTTTGTTTTTCTAATTCTTGGGAAAAATCTTTGCGAGAAAAACGATGGCGACGGCCACAGGCGCAATATACCGAATGACAAACTCCCAGTAAGCCGCCCAGTGGAATGAGCCCATAAAAACGAGCTCCCATTTAGACAAAAAATCGTTATACTGAAAATAACCATGCAAAATTATTCATTTTGGCCAAAGGCCTTATTTTTTCTTTAGATTATGACGGTTAACGTGAAACCCTCTCCAGAGAAAGGTCCCTGCCAAAGCTTAACGGAGACTGGATCGCAGGGTGTAGACATTCCCCAGCTAGCGCAGTCTTTTCCTGTTTGTGGAAAATGGCAGCGCCTGGGTGCATTGGCTCTCGATATGTTGCTATTGATAGCTCTAGGGTTTACGGCCCTATATGCTCTCAAAGATTTTTACGGAGAGTTAGCCCTCTATGATCGATGGATAGGTCTGATCACGATTACTCTCTATTTTGGGATATGGAATAGTGAAATTGGTCAGGGGCAATCTCCGGGCAAGCGGATTTTAAAAATCCAAGTAGTTAACAAGCAGGGCACGACTCTTTCCCTTGTAAAATCCTTGGGACGTAGTGTTGTTTTATTGTCTCCATTCTTTTATGGACATGTCATTTATCCCTATCAAACTGGAATACAATTATACAATTCCCTTGTCACTATCTATGTAATCGCGTTTGGTCCTGGAATAATATTGTTCTATTTTTTTAATGAACGGACCCGTCAATCGCTGCATGATTTTGCGGTTGGCTCTGTTGTGGTGAAAAAAAACCGGATGAATGTTTGGGTTGCACCCCCTGCCACTCAGGAATCGCAACTCAACAAGGCGGGGATATTGATGGCTTTAAGTTTTCTTTTTAGTATTTATCAGGGGTATCTGAGTAAGAATATTCTGGAGAAAACTTTTTCATCCGAGGAAATGGCCGAGATACATCAGATTTACAGGACCCTCAACAAGAAAGAGGATTATGCTTGGGCGGCGGTGACTCAGGGATTAGCAAACTCTTATTTGGTGGTTGAGGTGATTTTCAAAAACAATCCGAGTCTTGAAGATTGGGATTATAAAATGGAAGAAGTGGCACGACGCGTTCGTGCAGTCAGCCCTCTATCAAAAGAATTGAAGGTCCTTGTGGTTCGTGGTGAGTACGGTTTGAGCTTTGGCCTTGTCAGAGCTAACACTACGTATCAAAAGAATTTCACTCCCGAATACTGGTATTCCAAATAGAGCATGAGCCAATAATTCCCTGCATGACAGGATAACATTCAGTAAACATCAATAAAATTCTAAGAATCAGGAAAAATCTTTGCGAGAAAAACGATGGCGACGGCTACCGGCGCAATATACCGAATGACAAACTCCCAGTAAGCCGCCCAGTGGAATGTCGTTTCGTGCCGCTCGATTTCCCGGTGCGCCTCACGGGTTCCCCAGACCCAGGCCACAAAGATTGCAGTCAGCATGCCGCCTATGGGGAGCAGATAATTGGAAGAGATATTATCGACATGGTCGAAAAAGGTCATCCCGAATAGCCTGGCATCGGCCAGCAATCCGAAGGAAAGCCCGGAGGGAATGCCAAGGGCGAAGATGACCAGTCCCATCACCAGTACCGCTTTCTGGCGGCCCCAACCCTTCTGGTCGATGAAATAGGCGACCACCACTTCCAGAAGTGAAATGGCAGAGGTCAATGCGGCTATGGCGAGTAAGATAAAAAAGATGATCGAGGCGATCCACCCCATCGGCATTCCGGTGAACACCGCAGGGAGTACGCTGAACACCAGTCCCGGTCCTTCGGTGGGTTCCAGTCCCATGGCGAACACGGCAGGGAAAATCACCAGACCCATCAACAGAGCGATCAGGGTATCGAATAAAACGACGTAAAGGGTGGCGGAGGTCAGGTTTTCTTTAGCGGGCAGGTAACTGCCGTAGGTGATCATGGCCCCCATGCCCAGACTCAGCGAGAAAAACGCCTGGCCCATTGCCAGCAAAACCGATTGCCCGCTCAGTTTACTGAAATCGGGATACAGGTAAAACCTGAGGCCCTCCATGGCGCCGTCCAGCGTCAACGCCCGGACCATGAGAATCACCAGCATCACGACCAGCGTCGGCATCAGAATGTCACAGGCTTTTTCAATGCCGCCGTGCACGCCCTTGATGACGATGGCGATGGTCAATCCCATGAACACCGCATGATAGAACACCACTTCACCGGTATTGCCGATGAACCCGCCGAAAAACTTTCCCGCCTCGCCGGGATTGGCAAAATGGTCGATGGTATGGGTCAGGGACTTAACGACATAAGCCAGGGTCCATCCCCCGACCACGCCGTAGAATGACAGGATCAGGAAACCGGCGAGGACGCCCATGAACCCGATGCCCACCCAGGGGGTATTGGGTTTGAGTTGATGAAACGCACCGACGGGGTTGAGGCTGGTTTTGCGTCCGATAGTAAATTCGGCCAGCATGATGGGGAGTCCCACAACGGCGATACAGACCAGGTAAACGAGGACAAACGCGCCGCCGCCGTTTTCGCCGACAATGTAGGGAAACTTCCAGACATTGCCCAGCCCCACGGCGGAGCCGGAAGCGGCCATTATGAAACCCATGCGGGTGGCCCAGAGTCCTCGTTTGTGGTTCGCTTCAGTCATGGTTTTCCAGTATAACGGGGATTGGTTTTTCGGGCAAGCCGTTGAAAGTTAGGGGCTTTATCGATGGGTGATGCGGTGGAGGAATCTTCGGGTCCGCTGTTCGCTGGGATTTCCAAACACCATCGAGGGGGTGCCGCGTTCTACGACCCGGCCTTGGTCGAGCATGAGAATTTCTCCGGCCACCTCTTTGGCAAAGTCCATTTCATGCGTGGCGACCAACAAGGTCATGCCTTTATCCGCCAGCTCCCGCATTACGCTCAATACTTCCCCAACCATTTCCGGATCAAGCGCCGAAGTCGGTTCGTCGAACAGCACGCATTTCGGATTCATGGCCAGTGCGCGGGCAATGGCCACGCGCTGTTGCTCCCCACCCGACAACTGCCGGGGGTAGCGATCGGCCCGGTTTCCCAGTTGAACTTGTTGGAGAAGTTTCTTCGCTGTTGTTTCGGCCTCGGTTTTGCTCACCTTTAAAACCTGAACGGGAGCCTCCATGATATTTTCCAAAGCCGTTAAATGCGGAAACAGATGAAACTGTTGAAACACCATGCCGGCGCTCAGCCGTATTTGCCGAAGTTTATCCTGGTCGGATCCCGAACGGGAACGGCTGGCAGGGCCTTCAATACGGGTTTCACCCACTTGCACGCTTCCATTGTCGAACGGTTCCAGCGCGCCGATACATTTCAACAGAGTGCTTTTGCCGCTTCCCGAAGGTCCGATGACCACCTTAACCTCTCCCTGTTTCAGATCGAGGTCGATACAGTCCAGGACGGCGTGGTCTTGAAACTTTTTGGTGATACCGGATACATGGATCATGAGATTGCTAAATGTTTCTCCAGCCGTGTTGACAAAACCGACAGAGGAAGGGACATCATTAAATAGAGCGCGCCGGTCAGCAGGCCCAGCTCCAGAAATTTCATAGACGAGACAGCCAGCATGTTGTAACTCTTCGTCAATTCGACGATGGCGATGATGGAGACCAGCGACGAATCTTTGAACAGGGAAATAAAATCATTGGTCACCGGCGGCAGGACCACACGCCGGGCCTGCGGGATGAGGATTCTGCGGTAGATCATCCACCGCGTCATGCCGAGAGACAACGCCGCATCGTGCTGGCCTTTGGGGATCGACTCCAGGCCGGCGCGGTAAATTTCTGATTCGTATGCGGCGTAGTTGAGCCCCAGCCCCAGCACCGCGGCGGTGAACGCGTTCAGGCTGATGCCGATATTGGGCAGTCCGTAATAAATGATGTACAACTGTAGAAGCAGGGGCGTGCCGCGCATGATTTCCACATAAGCCACCGCCAGGGGTTTTAATAAACGACCGCCCATTAGCCGGGTCAGGGTGACTGCGGCGCCGAATACCATCGCCAGCGCCATGGCCGCGATGGAAATCAGCACCGTCATCCCCGCTCCCTTGAGCAGAAGCGGCAGGTAGACGCCGAGACCGTTATCCGTTCCGCCAGTGAACACCTTACGCGCGGAATGGTCGGATTCGCGCAGAGACACCTGCTTAAGGTTCCACAGCCCCCATTTTTCATAGATGCCCTGCAGGGTGCCGTCGGCATACAGATCTTCGAGAATCTTGTTGATCCGCCCGGAAAATTCAGCGTCGCCTTTGGGCAGGGCAATCACGTACAGTCCTTCGCCGATAGGCGCTCCGGCGAATTTCAATTTGGGATTGGGCCGGGCATAATGGGCGGCAATCGGCCAGTCCATGAACACCGCGTCGATGCGCATCAGCTCCAGATCGCGATAAGGCTGGACCTGTCCTTCATAAACCTTGAGGGTAACATCGCCGCGTTTTTCCAGCATCTGCTGGGCCACCGTGGCCGCCAGGGTGCCGACGGTTTTCCCACCGAGGTCGTTGACGGAGCGAATACGGTTCTCATCGCTACGGACCACTAATTGCTGTTCGTAAATGTAATAGGGGCGCGAAAAATCCACCACGCGGGACCGCTCCCCGGTCCATTCGATGCCGTTGAGCGCGATATGGAAATCCCTGCGTTGCAGGGCGGGGATGAGCGATCGCCAGTCGGTCTGCACCATGCGGGCGGTCACGCCGAGTTGTTTTGCGATGGCATCGGCCAGGTCGACCTCGAAGCCGATCAGCTGGTCGGGTTGATCCGGATCGGGGAACACATACGGCGCGCCGCCTTCGGCATCCGCCCCCCACTGCAATTCGCCCGCGGCGCGGATGTCCTCCAGTGTGCCCGCCGAAACGGACGGAACGGCGGTCAGCCCGATGAGAACCCACAGAATTAGCGTTTTATGCTGGAATGGCATGGCAGTGATGGCGAGCGGGCCGGCCCATACTATATAATCAGAACAGTTGAACTGCGTATGGGCAGGAACTGCCCGAGGAAAGTGGTTGTGAATCAAAAAGAACGCCTGAAAGACATTCTCGATCAGATACCCAAACTTCCCGGCATATATATCATGAAAGACGGGAAGGGTGAAATGCTTTATATCGGGAAGGCCAAGTCGCTGTTCCACCGCGTGCGTTCGTACTTTGCCGACGCGGCGGACCACCATCCGCGCACGCGCATTTTCGTCCGTAAGGTGAAAGATATAAAATTCCTCACCACCCAGACCGAGCAGGAAGCGCTGATCCTCGAGAGCAATTTCATCAAGAAACACCAGCCGCGCTATAACGTATTGCTCAAAGACGACAAGCATTATCCCTATATTCGCATGACCACGCAGGAGACCTATCCCCGGCTGGAAGTGGTCCGGCGGGTCAAAAAAGACGGCGCCACCTATTTCGGCCCCTACACCATGGTGCGCGAGGTGCGCGACACCATTCGCCTCATTTATAAAATTTTCCCACTGCGTCAAAGTAACGATGAGTTGGACGGCACCGAAAAACGCCGCCCCTGCCTCAACTACCAGATGAAGCGGTGCCTCGCTCCCTGCGCCGGGCAGGTGACGCCGGAAGATTACGCGGAGGTGGTCAACGATGTGGTGCTGTTTCTCAAAGGCAAAAACACCGAACTGGTGAAGGGTCTGAAAACCAAAATGGCCGAGGCGTCCGACGCGCAACGCTACGAAGAAGCGGCGGTGGCCCGCGACAAGATTGAAGCCATCAAGGCGGTGGTCGACAAGCAGAAGATCATTTCGACTTCGCAGGTCAACCAGGACGTTATCGCCTGCACCAGCGACCGCGGCTGGTCCATGGTGCAACTGCTGGCCATTCGTAAAGGAAAAATGCTGGCCGAGAAAATTTTCAAAATGAAGAACCTGAATTACGAAGAAGACGGTGAAACGCTGGCGTCGTTCCTCAAGCAGTACTACGCCGACGAGCCGGTCCTGCCGTCGGAAATTCTGGTGTCGCACGCGGTCGAAGATGCCGAGCTGATCGAACAGTGGCTGAGCGAAAAAAAGGGCGGGCGCGTGCGGCTGGAAGTGCCGCTGAAAGGCAAGAAGCGGGGACTGGTCGCCATGGCGGAAGAGAACGCGCGGTTCGCCATGCGCACCGAACTCGATAAAGAGGGCGTGGCGACCCGCAGTCTGGAAGAATTGCAGGAGACGCTGTCGCTTAAAAACTTCCCGCGCGTGATCGAGGGCTTCGACATTTCCAACATCTCCGGCACGCACGCGGTGGGATCGATGGTGGTGTTCGAGAACGCGAAATCCGCCAAGGATAAATACCGTCGTTTCAAAATCAAAACGGTGGAAGGGATCGACGACTACGCCATGATCACCGAAGTCATGACGCGCCGCTACGCGCGTCTGCTGGATGAAGGCAAGCCGTTACCCGATTTAATTCTGATCGACGGTGGCAAGGGGCATCTCAATACCGGATTCAAAGTTCTGGAGAACCTGGAGCTGATAGGGCGAGTCGATCTCGCCTGCATCGCCAAGGGCAAGTTCCGGACCAATGTCGAAACCGACGAAGTGTTTCTGGCGGGCCGGAAAGACCCAGTGTGGTTCAAGGAGAATTCACCGTCGCGGTTTCTGCTCCAGCGCGTGCGCGACGAGGCCCACCGCTTCGCCGTCGACTACCATCGAAAGCTGAGGGGGAAGGGGTCGATGTCCTCCGTGCTGGAAGGTATCCCCGGAATCGGCAAGAAACGGCGGCTGATGTTGCTGAAAGAATTCGGCAATATCGAGAACATCAAAAACGCCAGCCTCGAAGACCTTCAAAAACTCCCCGGCATCACGAAGCCAATCGCCGAGAAAATCAAGGAAGCGGTAAGTGCTTAAAAAGCTTTCGTTACATTTTATTCCTTAAGAGTCTCTAAAAATGCGCCTTTGAAAATTCGGTCAGTTTCTTTTTTCAATATTTCTGTAGCCCTTTGGCTAACGCTCAGGTCACCATTTTGGACAAAAAGAATAGAATCATTGATATCAATGTTTCTAAGTTTATTTAAAACCTCATTTCGGATGTCTACGGGCAAGGTATATTTTAATAAGATATCTTGCTGACTTCCAAAGCTAGCTTTCTCGTGAACACAATAAACATTTCCCTTAGGTTTTTCATCAGACCCTTCTTTTACAGTTTTATAGCAAATAGTGTGCTTGGCCTGTTGGCTGTCATGCCTAGGATGCTGGTTTTCTCTTCCATAAGCTTCTGGAACCCAAATCCAAGGACCAAAAGAATCACTGGTTTTCTGGTAACCAGCAAAATCTCTAAATGAATAAATTGCAACTCTGTCGGATTGCGGCTCCTTCTCAAATGCAAAGTAGGCTGCTATATGATAATTTTTGGTCCAATCCAGCAAAGGTGAGGGAAAATTATGATGGCGAAGATCAATCATCAAATTATATCCTGGAGGAGGATGTGGGCAGGGTATTATCTTATAATCCCGCCTGGGAGAATCATATTGTTTGTTAATTTGGGATGTGAATGCGGGGCGTACCTTGTCGAGCACTTTAATATAAAGTTCCCAAGGCCATTCTTGGAATAACCCCCTCTCTCTACACTCCCTTTCCAATGTGGTCTCAAGAATCCAGTTAGCATCTGCTTGCCCCCGGAATAACAGAGGTGAAACCGAGCCATATGGCTTCCCATAGAGGTCCTTATTGGGGGTTTTCTCTTTATCTTTTTTTAATTTATCTTCAAACTCTTCCCATGACCCAAGATGAATGGTTTCCATGAAGCCTCGTGGATTTAAATTTTCAGGTCTTAATTCGCTTTCATACAAGCGGATGGGATTATTATTCCCCCTCATCCTAACCTTCTCCCACCAGGGGAGAAGGAACTTTAAACTTGCGAGCGGTTGATTGTTTGTGGATTCACTCCTGCATTGGGCCGAAACTAATAATTCCCCCTCTCCTAATCCTCCCGCCAGTGGAGAAGGGACTTTTAAATTTCCATGCGGTGATTATTTTAAGATTTGTATCTGCATAGTGCAGAGCCATTTATTCTCCCACCCATGCAGGGGAGAAGGAATTTTAAAACTTCGAGGCGGTTGATCGTTTGCAGAATGATTTCCGCATCGCGCAGGACCGATTATACCCCCTCTCCCTTGATGGGAGAGGGCTGGGGTGAGGGTGCATGATGTTCTACCTCTTTTCCAGATGCTCCATGA
>JAOUPX010000193.1 GCA_029879645.1 Nitrospinota bacterium | reverse complement strand
CGGAGACTCAAATGCCCCCGCCTGCGCGTCGGATCCCGGAACGTCACGGGCGGCAAAGGGTCTCACCGACGCCGACGCGACCACCATCACCTTCCGGGCCAACACCGAGGGTATTTCAACCAATGCAGACTACGACCAGATAAGTCCGAATGCCACTTCACTCCTGGTTCCTCAAGGAAGCGCGGCTCCGTTTTCCGTTGGCGATACCGTGGTCTTCTTTAATGCAGAGAAACCTTGCGAATGGAACGCCTACTCGATTTCGAGTAAATTAACAATAACTGAGGCCGCATGGCAGCCCAACCCGGGTAAAATTCATGACGCCATGCTCTGGGGTGGCGGCAACAAAAACGATTTCGCGTTTTTACCCATTGAAGACAATGTCGCGGTGGTGCTGAATCAGTACCATACCTATACCCTGACCTTTGACTCGGTCAATCAGCGGATCACCCAGAGTGTAGACGGCGCCGCCGCAGTACCGCTGGCCAACAAAATTTCGAATCTGACTTTCAGTTATTTTGACGCGGCTGGTAACGCGCTCACTTCGCTTCCTTTGAACGCAACCGATCTGGGAGATGTGCGGCGGATTAGAATTAATCTCACCACGGTCGATGATGATGACCCCTCATTAACATCAGTATTGATAACGGACGTAAACTTGAGGAACATGGGAACATGAATAGACACCTGAAAAATAAACAAAGCCGGGCTTACAACCCGATGAAGTGGATACAGTGCCGATCCCTGGCCAACGAATCCGGCGTAGCCCTGATCGTGGCCCTGGTCCTGATGCTGGTCATCGTCACCATGGTCCCTGCGGCCATCCAATTGACCTCTGGCGAATTCGACCGCACTGAAACTTTTCAGGAAGACCGGGAAGCCTTGGCCATTGCCGAGGCGGGCTTGGAACACGCCAAGGCCCTGGTCCAATACAACACGATTAGTGATATTCTGGATGGTCCGGATGACAATCATGCCACCATCTCTGATAACGGCACCTTTACCGCCGGCGGCACCTGGCCTACCATCCCTGGAAGCACCGCCGCCACGGACACAAGCAAAATCGACGGCGCCACCCATAGCTACACCCAGGTAGCCTTTAATGGCGGTATGTACCGAATCCGTGTATTTGATAACGACGACTCGGCGCTGTGCCCCGCAACCTGTTCAACCTCAGAAACCGACCCCTCTTTGAACCCTAATTTTGAAGCATGGGTAGACCGTGATGGCCTTGTCGAAATCGAGGCTATCGGCTACACAGCAAACCAAACTAGGGTCACACTGCACGCTAAAACAAAACGGAGAGTATTGCCCACCTATAATATTCCCGCATCGGTTGTTCTTCTCGGGCCAGTGGCGGCGCTTCAGGCGCAGAACGCAACCTTTGACGTGGCTGGCGCCAGTGGCCCGGGCGGTAAAGGTTATGATGTTTCCGGCAACCCGGATGCAGAATGCAAAGGTGTCAACGGTGTCGCCATCGAACCGGACGGGATGGACAGGTTTGAAGCTACAAATCCTGTTCAATGGAACACCTGCACCGCTGAATTCTGTGAAATGTACTCCACTCAGGGCAAAGCTGGTATTTCGGGTGCGGATGGCGGTACACCCAGCTTACAATTCAATTCACCATTTAGGGCCAAACATGCAGAGGCCATGTATGAGGATCTCGTGACCAACGGAACGCCCGACGTGTCCAACACCGGTTCCGGTCCTTACATCCTGCCCGCCGGCAACTACGGCACCCCTACCAACCCAGTGACCTTGTACTATGACGATAATCTGAAAATCGCCAACGGTACTAACGTCTCAGGAAACGGAATTCTGATTGTAGACGGCGATTTACAGCTGAACGGAACCATTAACTGGAACGGGATTATCATGATAGGAAACTGTACCACCTGCACCTGTACCGATTGCCCGGGAGGACTTATCGGCAGTGGTAACGTTACAGTCGCTGGAACGATCCTGGTTGGCAACAGCACAGTCGAGGCCTCCACCGCGCAGTTTGAAGGAAACGCGCAGCTCAATTACAGTTGTGAGGGAATCGCCATCGCCAATGGGTCTTTCAAAGACACATTCGCGGCGGTCTCCTGGGCCAGAATTGAATAATCACCGTTAAAAAACAACCCCGGCCACGGGAACGGGGTGCCGCCTTCAAGGCGGCGCTTCCCCGCGGTCCGGAAAGTTTTTTCCCTTCCTGTCACCTCTCCCCCACTCGGCGAAAAACATGCCACGGATAAAACCGCTTAAATAAATCCCAGCGGTTTATGAATCATTAATAGAAATTGATCTCTTACAGTCGCTCCCTGTATTTCCTGAAGGACGTTTTGGACTCAGTCAGCCAAGGTCCACATTCCTTATGTATTCAAACCCGGCCCTCAGAATCGCGAATTCCATCTTTCCTCAGGGTCCCGGTTCCTTCCCGGCAACCTGAGGAAAGATTCATTCTCTGAAAAGCCTTTAGCGGGAAGAGGACAACGAATTCTACAATTACTTGCTTAGGTATTAGATAGGAAAAGGAGAAAGAGTCGCACGAGGTTAACGGCTTATGCCGCCCTGGAAAATCTTGTGGAAATGTTAATTCGGGCAATATTAAAGAAATATTTCAGAAGCTAATAATTATTGAATTTCCACCAAATCCATTATATCAACCAATTCCTCTTTGGGTTCAGGAGGCGGGGATTTTTTCTGATGGGCGACTTTGGTACTGCTTGTGGAATCTCATTCACTGGATTTACCGGCTGCCGGCTCCTCTTCCTCCCCAATATCCTTCTTCAATTGATTGATCAAATCCTCCTGAACAGGGAGCTCTGTTTCCAATATTGATTTTATTTCCTGCACTTTCTCCATAAACGGAAGTTCCTTGGCTTCCAGCCTGATATCATTGTTCGAACTCTTTTTCAAAAAACTTTTGACATTTTTGAGAGAGGGAATTTCAGAGCCACCAATCTGCTTGATGATCGCTTTTTTCTGTGGGGCAAATTTTCTTTGAGAGGCGACATAATACTTTCCGTTAAGCTTTGTAGGCTCAATATGTTTAATTAACTTAGTTTTAGCCGCCCACGACTGGACCATATAACTTTTAATCTGCTTGAGAAGGGCGATTTGTTCTTCGTTATACTTGGATTTCTGGGGAGCCTTGGGCGCCTCCTGCCCTTCACCCCCTGCTCCAGCGGGAGCTTCTTCCTTGGCCGCAGCTTCTTCACCGGACTCCGTGG
>JAOUPX010000191.1 GCA_029879645.1 Nitrospinota bacterium | reverse complement strand
GGTGGTGATGATGTCCTGGTAACTGACATCGGCGATGACTTCGATGATTTTCATAGGAAAAGGAAAGAGTCAAAAAGTGGGAAACAGAATTCGGGGCAAAGCCAAAAACGAAATCCCTGCAATCCCCAAACTCAGCCGGTACAAATAGTTTAAGTAGAATCGGGCTGAAAGAAAAGGTCTAAAGTTTTCATGCGTTTTGGATAAAATCGAGAAAACCTGCTGCGCCTTCCCTATCATAAAAATCTAACCCTGTCCCATTGCACCCGGCTTTGATGTTCTCGCCTAAATCCTGAACCGAGCCACCAACTTTTGTAAATCTGCTGCCATGCTTGCCAAATCCACCGCCCCTTTCTGGTTTTCAGTAGCACCCTGAGCCGTATCCGCCGCCGCCGAAGCCACACCCGTGATGTTATTGGCAATCTCTCCGGAACCTTTGGCCGCTTCAGTCACATTTCGACCGATTTCAGAGGTGGTGGCGGTTTGTTCTTCCACCGAACTGGCGATGGTACTGGATATTTCATTAATGTTACTTATGATCTCCGTAATTTCACCGATCGCTTCCACGGATTCAGTGGTTTTTGCCTGGATATTCATGATCTTTCTACTAATGTCCTCCGTGGCCTCCGCCGTCTGGCTGGCCAGTTCTTTTACCTCATTAGCCACCACCGCAAAACCCTTTCCAGCCTCGCCGGCACGTGCCGCTTCTATAGTCGCATTCAGCGCCAGCAAGTTGGTTTGTTCCGCAATGGAGGTAATCACCTTGATGACATCACCTATTTCGCTACTGCTTTTACCCAGATCGGAAATGGATTTATTGGTTTTCTTCGCCATGGTCACAGCTTTGGCCGTTACGTTCGACGCCTCGTTTACATTGCGGGCGATCTCCTGGATGCTGGAGTTCATCTCTTCCGCGCTGGTGGCGACGGTTTCTATATTCTTGCTGACCTGCTCGGAAGCGGAAGAAACGGCCCCGGCCTGCGCCGAGGTTTCCTCTGCTGTGCTGGCCATTTTCTGGCTTAGCGAAGTCATCTGCTCGGAAGAACCCGCCAGAGCCATCGCATTTTCATTGATGGTTTTTACGCTTTTCCTCAGGTCAGTGAAAAACAATTGCAGGCGATCCCCCATTTTGCCGAGGGCATCGTCCCCTTTTATTGTTATCTCACGGGTGAGGTCCCCATTCGCGGCGGCATCCACCACTTCCAGAATGCTATCGACCTTCTTCATAAGGGCATCGTTTTCTTCGCGTTCCTTACGGGCTTGAGCTTCCTGCTGTTCCCTTTCCCGTCGAGACATCTCGAGCATGCTTCCCAGAGAACCTTCAAAGTCCCCCTTCAGCCCGAAGGTTTCTGTCTTGGCGCGGCCCTGCAGAATTTCTTCAGTGTGCTGGATGAATTGTTTCAACACATCCATCATTTTATTGAAATTCTGACCCAGCATACCGATCTCATCATTCGAGGTAATCTTCATTTCTTCCTGCTTCAAATTACCTTCGATAATACCCATGGAAAGACCTGTAATATTGCCGATGGGTACGCTGATAGATCGGGTCACAGTAATACCCAAAACAGCGCAAAACGCTAATCCGATCAGCAACAGTATCCATAAAAAATTAACCATAAACGCGGTTTTTGACTTGGCGGTTGCCATTTCATCCACCAGCAATCCTTTCTGGCTTACGATCATTTCATCAAGATTTTTTTTAATTTCGAGTGCTAACGGCGCCGCCTTGAGGCCCAGCCAGTAGTTAGCCAGATTCCATTCCTTGCCACCGCGAATTTCGAACATTTTGGAAGGCAACGGTTCAAACAGTTTTCTTGCTTGTTTTAGTTTTTCAAACGCGCGCTGCTGTTCAGAAGTCAGCAGATGTCGGCTATTAACCAGCTCCTTAAATCGGCGCTCGTTTTTTTCCCATGCTGTTTGGAATTCATCCTTAAATTTCTGATCCCCTGACAGCAAAAAAGCCCTGATATTGGCCAGGGACATTCCCATGCTTCCGCGTACATCCGCCATCATACCCAATAAACTCTTACGGTCTTTTGTGGCGGGGTTATTGGCTTCCAGGTCGATTATCTTAGTAATATTACTTATGATAACTGCTGCCTGGGGGGCCGCTTCGAGGAGCAGGGTCTTGTTGGCGGGGGTATTTTCCATCGTTCCGGAAATATCTTCGATTTCCTTCTGCGCTCCCCTGAGTTTCTCCAAAGAATCCGTAATCATTGTTAATCGCTTGACATTGGCGGGGTCCGTCCAGTTTTTGGAGAATTCCATCATCTGGGCCATAGAAGGATCGATTTCATCATTCCAGGCGATTCCGCGCTCGGTCTTAAATTTCCCCTCTCCCAGGATCATCCATGCACGTAAGGCCGCCAGGGAATGGTTGATACCGTTCATCATACTCATGCTTGCCTGCAAGGTCGGCGACCGCAACTCCACAACCCGATCCGTCACCGCTTTAGTGCTGTTTGTTTGCCAAATGGCGAGGCCAACCGTCACCAAAAGAATGAATCCCACAGCGGCAAATCCCCCACCTATCTTAATTCCCACTTTCAAATTTTTAAAGAAACTCATATCTTCCTCTGCGCTAGATGATTGGTTAAAAATGCTTTTTACTTGCTTTCAACAGCCTGAAGGATCGTTCTATGATCCAAATATCAAATTTATCCACAGCAATCCCCGTGGTTTCAAATTCAGCAGATAGACCGCATCGCCCCCAACAGAGCAGACCGGACTTCCGAAAAATTATTCCGAACAGGGAATATCTTAACGTATAACCACAGGTAAAGTCAATGTAACTTATTAAAATCAGGGTATTTTTTGGTGAATTCTACAGGAAAGGGGTTTTACTATTGATATCCGACTTCCAATTTCTGGCGTCTTGGATTAGAAAGACAATGGGCCTGCCATGGGAAATCCAATGTTATCCATTTTGTATCCAAGCAAGATGTTCTGTTAGATGCGCGGTGAATATTAAATAATTTAAGTTCAGCCGAAAGGCTTTATTATTCCCATTAATCATTTTTAATATACCTTCTGGTAATCGCCGCGCAGCCTCAAGACAAAAACGGGGAGGAAACAAGGCGGTCCCTCCCCGTTTATCGATAATTATAAGCGTTAATAGCCTAGTTAAATTTTAAACCTGGCGACCAGCTTCTGCAGTTCCGCTGCCATATTAGAGAGCTCAATGGCTCCTTTCTGGGTTTCGGAAGCTCCCTGAGCCGTGCCTTCCGCCGCCTGCGCCACGCCCGTGATGT
>JAOUPX010000192.1 GCA_029879645.1 Nitrospinota bacterium | reverse complement strand
AATCTACAAGCTCGCTGAGCACCACTTTTTTAAGAGGATCGAATTTTTCATCGTAATAGGTATTGAGTACATGGCCCTGTCCCGGCTCAACCATATCCGGGACCAAAAAAGCGCGCGGGAGCGAATCTTGAAAGACTTCAACCTGATCCGGAAGGATCATGGGCTGTTCGTCTTTAGTGTACGGAGTCCACTTATCTTGATTAATCCAGTATTTAACATTACTCCGCTTTAAAATTCGAAACCGTCTTTCGGGCTTGGACGCCTCAAACACTTCAAACCATATAATATGATCTCTTATTCCCATCGCCAATCCCGGCAGTCCAATGATATGCTCCACTCCATAGATCATTCCCGTGTAGGGGCGCAAATACTGTTTGGCGACAATCAAAGAATCCAAGTAGGTGGGACCGTTGGGATAAAAATCGGGCTGGGGATGTTTTTCCACTCTTCCAGAATAGATCCGGCTTTTCCCCGCCGAACCTCCCAGGATATCCATATAAAGCGGTTCCTCCTCAAAAAATTTCCGGTCTGTAAGTGGCAGTAATTGAGACCCCTTAAGAAACAAATTGAAGACTACGATAAAGCAGACCAGGCCGGTAAAAACGACTTTCTTGATTTTTCCGAAATAAAATAAGGTGTAAGACAATCCAAAAACAAATAGAAGAGTAAGAGATAATTCCATTTCCAGGTGGGGGTTCAACAAACCCACCAGCGCAATACTGCCAAATAACAGGATCAAAAGAGTCAGCACAGGAGTAATTTTGATAGACCGGGGATCCCTGGTCAAACGATCCAGAATAAAACCGGTAAGAAATACCACTGCGAACGAAGACACATAAAAGTACTTTTCCGGAAATCGAAACAGCTTAACCAGAGGCATCCATGAATAAAAATATTCATATAAAGCATTGTATCTCCCCAGAGCCAACCATATCCCCAGGAAGAACACTAACAGCCAGAACCCAACAGCCTTCTCCCTTCTGAAACAAAACCCCAGCAACACAAGAGCAAAACCAATCAAACCCATATATATGGTATGAATGAGTCCGGAAAAGTGGACCGGAACGTTTTTTGAATTTAAATTATCGCTGTAACCCGGGGACATCAATAAATAGATCAGTTTGGCAGGCTCCAGAGACCACTCGGAATGATCCTGATAATTAATTCCTGAATCCCTGATGGAATGAGAAAGCAGTTTGGCCGTGGGCAGCAATTGCAGGGCGGAGAGTCCCAACGCCAGGACAACAGCCAGCCCCAGGGATACGGTGATCCGCACCGCGCCCGAAAGACCTTCCTCTCTGGGCATAAACCAGAGAGTATAGATATAAAGCAACACCATGGTCATGATGCTGATTTCCGGGCATGCCGCCAAGGTCTGGGTGGCAATCGCCAATACCGCAACAATAAAATAACCGATACGCTTTTCCTGGCGATACTTGAGATACGACCAGAAAATCAGCGGAAGCCACACGGCCCCCAGGAAAAAGTTACTGGTCAATGTGGACGCGATGATAAATCCACTCAACATGGAGGTCATACTGCTGGCAATCCGTGCCGCGAATGAGAAGCCCCAGAGTTTCCCCAACATATAGGTAAATGCTCCGAGGACAAGATAGTGAGCAAAATAAAACAGATTCAGGGCGGAAACAGTATTCGGCAAAAACAAAATCACGCTTGGGGGATAAAAAACACCGGGATGGAACGCGGCCAAAAATGGCATCCCGCCATAAACATTGGGCGTCCAATAGGGCATCACACCCCCGTGGTAAGCCTGACTGAGAAAATACCGGAAAGGGTAGGTAATGAAATGAAAATCGCGGTAGAAGATTACTTTATCTTCAAACAATAAGGGGTAAAAAAAGAATACGGCCGCTGAGATCAAGATCAATAAACCCAACGCATCTATGGAGGAAAATGAGGTGCTTTTATCTACTCTGGAATCTGAGCTTTCAAATGAATTGATCATAAGGGTTTGACACGAATCATAAATTAGATCTTCGGTTTGCGGCAAACATCGGAGAAAAACCAATCCCAGGAAAGCCCGACTTACTATTCCTTGAGTTCGCGGTTGTATTCCATATCAAATAACATGGCAAACAGAAGAAATAGCAAGCCCATCAGCGTTAAGAAAGCAGAAAACAGCGCAGTTACGGCGGTGACATTGCCTACAAATATCCGATACAAAAAATAATATAAACCCATTCCGGTCCCCAAAGGGAACGCCACCAATCCCAGGCAGTAGAAAAAAACCAGTGGATGAAAATCGCGAATGACATATTTGCCGAACATCCGGCTGAAAAAACCTTTAAACAGTAAATAGGAAATATCCGGAATTACTTTATACAGACGTATGCCGGACTTCTCTCCCACTCCGTACACAGGTCGAATGGGAACATCCACCACCCGCATATTTTCAATATTGAGTTTGACCAGGATATCGTTGGGCACTCCATAGCGGCGGAAAATTTTTTCAATATTGATGCACTTTAGCGCCCGCAGGGACATTGCAGTGAACCCGCACTGCGAATCTGCTACATGCCAGTACCCACTGGCAATTTTCGTCAATAAAGAAAGAACTGCGTTGCCGATATACCGGTGTCGCGGAATCATTTCCCAGGCTTCGCCGTGAAACAGGCGATTTCCCTTCGAATAATCGGCAACCCCGCTGGCTATTGGATCGACTATATGCGGCAAATCGTCGGGATGCATCTGGGCATCACCATTCATAACCACGGTGATCTCCATATTATCCTCAAGGCTGGCCCGGTATCCCGATTGGATGGCTCCACCAACCCCCCGGTTATCAGAATGCTGAATCAAATGCACCCGGCTATCAACATTCATGTGCTTGCGGACAAGATCGGCGGTGTTATCGTCACTGCAATCGTCAACCACAAACACCTTATCGACCCAGTGCGGCAGAGTCTCAAGGACCTTGAGAATCAGCTTTTCTTCGTTATGCGCCGTGACCACCACGGCAACCGACTTGTTCTTATACATGCCACCCGTAAAATTTAAGAGGAATATCCATCGGAGAGAAACATAATCCTTCCTTATTATGGTAACCAATCCTTAGGGCAAGGAAAGCGTTTTTTAATATAAATCAAGAATTTCCTTAACAATTACAGGAACGATGCTTCGAAACGCCTTACTTCTTCCCTATACTTCTGTACCTGACGGAGATTTTGGAGATTTTTTTGAGCTGAAATCAGAAATGCTTGGGCGGAAGACTTATTATTTAATCCTCGTTG
>JAOUPX010000019.1 GCA_029879645.1 Nitrospinota bacterium | reverse complement strand
CATTTTTTCGGTATCGCCCTGGGAGTCCTTTTTCATAATCGAGGCGAACAGTTCGATGCTTGCCAGCGGGTTGCGGATTTCGTGGGCGATGCCGGCGGCCATTTCGCCCATGGCGCGCAGGCGGTCATTGCGCTCGGCTTCTTCTTCGAGTTGCTTGAGTTCGGTGATGTCCTGCACAATCAGCACGGTGCCCAATTGGATGCCGGAGGGATTGTAAACCGGCGATGCGGATACGCGCACCTTGATCCGGCGGTCCTCAGCGTTTTTCAGCTCCTCATCCTGGATCAGGTTGCTTTTCTGTGATTCCTGCAGGCGCTCCACCAGTGTCGAGAAAATGGGGTGCGGCACCGCTTGCGCCAGCGGCCGGTTGAGACATTGTTCCGGCGCCAGGTTGAGGATGGCCCCGGCGGTCTGGCTGAAGGTGGTGATGGTTTGATGCTCGTCGACCACGATAACGCCGCTCGTCAAACTTTCGAGAATGTTGTGGAGATAGTTTTTGACCTTTTCCTTTTCATGAAGATTTTTTTCCAGTTCCAGATTTTTCTGTTCTAACTCCAGGTTGAGGTCCTTGATGCGTTCCTGAAGAGTCTCGTAGGATTTCTGCAGGTGCTGTGTGGTTTCGTTGAAGGATTGGAACGCGGCCCTCAGGACTTCCAGTTCCTTCTGTTTTTTCTCTTCCTGAGTCGGGTCTTCCATAAATCCACCACGTGCACGGGTTAGCGTAAATTTTGTGCCTGTTTTCATTATAGAAGATTAAAGAAGTTCTTTTAACCGTTTTTCCCAATCGATCACTTTCAGGTGCGATTGAGCGGCTTTTTGCAGAAGATCGTCCCGGCTTTCCGCCACCAGGGTTTTGAGTTCGGACTCGGCCTGTTCCTTTTTTTGGAGCCGGTCGAGATTGTCGATGATCAGGTAATCCGCCCAGTTTCTGAGACGGTGATCGGGGAATAATTTTCTTCCTGCCATGAGGGCGTCCAGCGACGGGGCGGTTTGGCCCTGCATGTACAGCGTCATGCCAAGTTTGTAATAGGCGGTTTGCACATAGTCCGGGGGATTGTGGATGGTCCGGTCGTAGCTGTCGAGGGTTTTCCGGTAGGCGCGGGCGGCGTTGCGTAAATCTTCCCGGGCGAACCAGGTTTCGGCCATCAGGTAATGAATTCTCGGGATATCTGTATTGGGAGATTCCAGCAATTCGTTATAAATCTCGATGGATCGGTCGAATTGCTTTTGTCCCTGATGAGCGCGCGCCAGAATGATTTTGGCTTCCGGCAGGCGCGGACTGTTGCCGTAGGCATTGATGAAGGTTCGAGCCACCCGCTCGGCATCCTTGAACTGGTTCTCGTTGAGGTGGATTTCCCCGAGGTCCAGGAACAGGCGGTCGGTGTAGGCGCCGTTGACATCGGCGAACTTGACCTTTTCAAAAAACTTGAGCGCTTCCGAGTTCAGGCCGATGGCCTTGTAGCTTTCACCGATCTGTAACTGCGTTTGGACGCGGTTCAATTCTCCGATACCGAGATTCAGGTAATCGGCATAAGCGTAGAGAACCGGCAGGTACCCCTCTTGTTTGGCATATTGATCGATCAACTGCACCATGGATAGTTGCAGGTAATTTTTCGCCCAGAGATGAAATTTGGAATCGGCCTCGAACGGAAGCAGTCGTTTGAATTCTTCGATAGCTTCCAGGTAACGCTGTTCCCGGTAATAGGCCGAACCCCGGCTGAAGGTGGCTTCCGCAAGATTGTCCCGCGATACGGGATGGGCGGTAACCTCTTTGAAAGTGCGGTAGGGTTGATAATAGGGTGACACGTCGAATATGAGGTCCTTGACCGGCAGGCCGGGGAACCGGATGCCGACATCCGCCAGACGGATTTGGGCGTATTGTGATGCTTCGCTGTCGGGATCGATGCTGTACGATTTGTTGAATACCGTCAGCGCGGCCAGGCCGTTTTTATCCTGAAGATAAGTGTCGCCAATCCGGTTCAGCCCCCGGTGCGCATTGGGCGATTCCGGAGCCAGGTTGACCAGATTGAAATAATACTGCCGCGCCTGCGCGTATTGTTTTCGATTGAAATAAATCTCTCCAATGTAGAAATTAACCTCAGGCTGTTCCTTCAATTCGTCCGGCCAGCGTTTCACAACGTCCTCATAAATCTTCAACGCCTTTGGAAAGTCCCGCGCCTCGTAATAGCGCTGTGCGATTTTGAAAAGCCCCTGTTTGGCCTCCGGGTTTTGCGGGAATTTCCGCAGCAGTATTTGAAACGTTTTGTAGGCTTCATTCAGCTGATCTTCTTCAATGAGCATGAGACCCATTCCGGTTTCCCGCGCGGCGTTGTAACGGCTGGCCTTGTCCTCGTGGATCCCTTTTTCGTAAAGGGTCCGGGCTTCCAGGGTGTAATTCAGGTCTTCATAAATAGAGGCGGCCTTGAACAGGGCGTGATCGTAAAACTGCGAATCGGGGTAAGTCCGCATGGCGTATTGATAAGCGGTCAGGGCTTTTTCATAATTGGGATATTGATCCTGCTTGGTCAGGTTGTATTCCGACTCGGCGATCATATACGCCGCGTTGGCAAGGAACCGGCTTTCCCGGTATTTCTGTTGAAACAGCCGGAGAGCGGTGAGTGCTTCCCCATAATTTTTATTTTGAAAAAGTTTCAAAGCCTTCTCATATTCTTTTTGTCCGCTTTTAAGTTTTTCTTCCGGGTCGGTCAAGGGAAGGCGGTCAGTTTTTTGGGGGGACAGCCGGGCCTTGTCGTTTGTGGTGGAAGTTTTGCGGGCCACCGGTTTGGAGGCGGACTGTTTTAAATCCCCTTTTTGCAAATTCTGCTTTAAAGCGGCTTCCCGGACTGACGAGCCTTTTGGCTTCAGGTCGATCACAATTTGTTCCGGCCGGTGCTTCACATAATGCACCAGTTGTATGTCGGGGTGGGCCAGCCGGAGCGTGAGCTTCACGTTGTCTTGAATCTGGGCCGCCTGAACCTGGCTGAGATGCCTGTCCTTGAAAGCGTTGGATTGGACTTTGGGATTCAATTGAGCATGGCGGATCCAGATCACCACTTTTTGAGCGGCGTAATTTGTCAACACCCGGTAGGGAGTATCCTGATTCAGCTGGATGATAATCCGGGTGGATTGCGGATGACTGCCCAGGCGGTAATTTTCCACCTGAGTGGTTGCTTCCCGGCTTTCCACCGCCGGTGGGGAAGCGACCAGAATCACCAGACCCAGCAGGGCCGGCCAAAGTATGGATTGAAAGACGTATCGATACATCATCAGGATAAACCTGTGGCTGGGTTAATTTGTTTATAGAATAGCAAATTTGATACCAATCCGGCGGACAGGGTGCGGTGGAGGAAAACGGGATAGCATGAAAACCCTTTGTTTGATTGAGGTTCAAGCCAAAATCCAACTCTTGGAATCCACAGTTTGAAGGGGCGTCTCGTTCTCTTAACCAGACACCTGTGTGGTCTTTGTCAATGAATTGACAATCCGATGCCGGATTGTTTATTCATGCTGAATCGCGGTCCAGGCGGTTGGCCAGGTCTCGTATTTTTTGTGAAATGTGGATGGGGTAGGGGGGTGCCGCCTGCAAAGAGCGGAGCTTATCGGGAAGTTGATCCAGCTGCCGGACGGCATGTTTGCGACATTGCTCCAGAGGGACTGGAGGACTCAATCGTTTCCCATTCCTCATGCAGGGTTTCAATAGGGATTCTCCTGTGAGTGATTCGTCTTCCAGCGCAATATAATCTTCCTGCATTTTACCGTGTGTGTCGAAGGTTCTGTAAATTTGCTTTCTGCCGGGCCAGGTGGATTTGCCTTCGGAACGTTTGCGCCGCGGTTGCCCGTCATATTCCTGAATTTTGTACACGCATTCCAGAGTGGGCGCGTCTTCGGATACTGCCAGTCGGGTACCGATGCCGAAACCATCGATCGGCGCCTGCTTGGCCATCAATTGTGCGAGGGCGTATTCATCGAGATTGCCGCTGGCGAAGATCAGTGTATTTTGCAATCCCCCTTGATCCAGAATGGTTCTGACTTTTTTTGAATGCTGATCCACGTCCCCGCTGTCCAATCGCACTCCCTTGATGGAGATGCCCTCCTTCTGAAGTTCGCGGGCCAGCGCCACCACCTTATGCGCGGCCTGTTCGGTATCGTAGGTATCCAGAAGTAAAATGGTATTGTCCGGCCAGGAGTGGGCGAAGTCCCGGAAGGCGGTGGTTTCATCTTCGTGCGCCTGAATGTAGGAATGCGCCATGGTGCCGAATACCGGGATGCCGTAACAGGGTTCCGCCGGTACCGTCGCCGATCCGGTAAAACCAGCGATATAACTGGCGCGCGCCACGAACAATCCTGCCTCTGCACCATGCGCACGGCGCAGGCCGAAATCCAAAAGTATTTTATCGGGAGCGGTCAGCACCATCCGCGCCGCTTTCGAGGCCGCCATGATCTGCATTTGCAGAATGTTGATGACGCGGGTTTCGGCCAGTTGCGCCTGCGGCAGGGGTGCGGCAATTCTCAACACCGGCTCGTTGCCGAAGAAGATTGTGCCTTCCGGCAAAGCATGAACCTCGCCCGTGAATCGAAAATCCTCCAGGGCATCGACAAAGTCCGCGGGGAACCGGCCGGAACTTTTCATCCAATCCCTCTCCTGTGGGGTGAATCGGAGATTTTCCAGGTATTGGAGAACCTGTTCCAACCCGGCGGCCATCAGGAAATTGCGTTGCGGCGGCAGGTTGCGGATATAAAACTCAAAGACGGCGGTCCGGTTCATACCGCGGTCGTGATATGCCTTGAGCATGGTCAGTTGGTACAGGTCCGTTAAGATCGACGGAGTTGCAGGTGGAGCAAGGCTTACGGATTCAAGAGTGGCGGGCCGACTGCCCAACTCCAGCATTTCGTGGATGGCTTTAGCTCCGTCTTCGGGGTGGACGTTGACCGCGCGGATGGCGTCCTCCAGCAGGATCACCTGATAATTGAGCCGAATCGCATCGCGCACCGAATTCAGCACGCAGTAATCGGTTGCCAGTCCGCCGACAAAAAGGCGCTTGATGCCCGCCTGTTTTAAACGCGAATCGAGATCGGTGCTTTCAAAGGCAGAGTACGCATCAGTTTCCGGGGCAGTGGCTTTGCTGATGATGACCGCACCCGTCAAATCCAGGCCAGCGGCGAATTGTGCACCCGGTGTTTCGGCCACGCAATGCGGCGGCCACGGGCCTCCCTGTTTTGCAAAGGAACAATGATGGGCGGGATGCCAGTCGCGGCTGGCAAAAATCGGCAGGTGGCGCGAACGGAATGCAGAGGAGTATCCGTTCAGCGCGGGAACCACATCATCACCCTTGGGGACCGCCAGACTGCCGCCGGGCAAAAAATCGTTTTGCACATCGACGATCAATAAGGCGTCGCCCGGACCGGGAATGCAATCATCTGTTCCTGCAGTGATCATGGGCTTGCCCGCGTTCCCTGGGAGATTGGAGGCTCTCGGAAAGTGTGAAGGACTACCGGTCGTATTATACCCTGAGTTTAGAGTTCCGGTCCCATATAACGGATGAAGCTATCGAGGATTTTTGTGTCGAATTCGTCGGACATCTGTTTTTTCATGAGGGTCAGAGTGTCGAAGGGGTTCATGGCTTTTTTATAAGAGCGCCGGGTGGTGAGGGCGTCATAGACATCCATAACCTTGCAGATGCGGGCAAAGTATGAAATTTCATTGCCGGCAATACCCAGGGGATAGCCGCCGCCCTTAAATTTTTCATGGTGCTGGTTCGCCATGTCGATCACCGAATGCGCGTAACAATTCATTTCGTTGAGAATTTCTCCGCCCAGAGGCGCATGGTCTTTGATGATTTGAAACTCCTGCGGGGTGAGCAGGCCTTTTTTGTTGAGGATATTGGTGGAGATTTTGGATTTGCCCACGTCATGAAGCATCCCTCCCAATCCCAGCGTGCGGATTTCGTCATGATTCATTTGGATTTTGACGCCGTAGGTCATGCAGTACAGCCCGACGTTGACGC
This sequence comes from Nitrospinota bacterium, assembly GCA_029879645.1. GTDB lineage: Bacteria > Nitrospinota > Nitrospinia > Nitrospinales > Nitrospinaceae > SZUA-226. The sequence continues at coordinate 29,840 of JAOUPX010000019.1, read as the reverse complement.
TATGCGTATAGGTGTAATAATCCTTATTGGTGATTTTGGAGATGCCGTAAAAACCGATATCATAGTCTCGAAAGCACTCCTCCATAATTTCCATGACTTCATCCGAACTGCGAAGAACTTTCTCCGAGGCGTTGTTTTCAAAAAACTCCTTCATGATATTCTTGGAAACTTCGTAAACTTTTTTAGCTTTTTTCTCGAATGAAATGTTCGGATTCGCCACTATTTTCCGGAGGGTGGTGGTCGCATGGCGGTAGTACTTGAACAGGTCGTCTTCCAGAATAAAGAAATCTTCCAGCGGATCGCCCGATTCCAGCAGGCGGACTACTTTTTCATGATGTTCAGGTTTCGAGGTGGCAAAGCGGACGTATTTGATAGTCCCGTAACTGCGGGTTCTGTAAAAAATATCGAAAGGTTCGTCCCCGCTTGCATTGAGGAACTCGAGGTTGATTTTCCGATAGCTGGCTTCTGTCGTCATCCGGGCCATAGTCGAGTTTCAGGCGTTATAACTGGCTAATTCATTAGGAATTAATAGTCTAAAGGAAATCGAGGTATTACGAAACCCCCCTAAAAAGGGTATTTTTAGCGAGGACAAGCAGCCGGGTTCAGCGTCGGGGAAAGGCGCTGGGAGACGCTAACATAAAGTGAACAATGGATCGGGTGCATCCCAGCAGGTCCGCCATGGAGAGGCTTTCTCCCGGCTCATGCATGCGGCAATCGGGATCGTAAGCACCGAGGCAAAGCGGAGGAATGCTCCCCAGGGCGTCCATCAGTTTGGCGACAAACGGGATGGATCCTCCGCAACCGTACAGGCAGGGATCGTGACCGTATCCGGTTTTCAGCGATTCCAGCATCAACGGAAAAGCCGGATGTTCAATCCCGGTCATCCAGGGAGGACCTCCCTTGTCTTCCTCAAGCTGAATGGAAAAGCCGGGGGGGACCTTTTTTAGAAGATGTTCCTTCAAATGGCCGGCGGCGGCAGTTTCATTGTGACCGGGGGCCAGGCGGATTTCCACCTGGGCTTTGGCTGATGGAACTTCGAATCTGCGGGCGGTTCCGTCGTGTTCCACATGCAGGGCATGGACGGAGATATTCCGGATTCCCCCGTCCGACTCAAAATACTTCTGCCAGCCCTCCGGGATCATCTGGCCGTTCCATCCTAGGAGGCCATCCACCATTTGAGCCAACTGAAGTTCGGGAATGGGAAAGGGGCCGCCGGTGATACCCGAATGCGGATCCTTGACTGCAGATTGCAGAATGAGTTCCACCGTCAGTGATTCCGTTTTTGGCAATTCCCGGAATGTGATTTTTAATCCGAAACGGTTGCATGATCTGATCGCAGTATCCAGCCATCTTAAAAATCCCGGCCGATCCTCTAACCCTTCAGTCTGAAAATGGATATGGACGCCGGCACTGCCAAAGACGACCCCTCCCGCCACCCGGTGGCCCGGTCGCACGTTGGCGTAGGAGGTTCGCAATTGTGCGGAGATGACGTCCACTTTGTCGGCGGGAACGGTCAAATGGGTTTCGGGCAATAAACCGGCCTGTTCCCGCAGGGCTTCCAGAGTCGTGGGAATTTTTTCATAACCGTTGCGTTCTTCTTCGGTGACGGGGACATCCGCATGGGAGATTTCCTTTACCGCCAGTGAATGATCCTCGTTAATCAGTGTGGACAGAACTTTGTAGAGGGCGGTTTGCTCGTCAACGGCAGGATGGGGGTCGGTAGCGAGCATATGAACCTTAAATTGCACAATACCCCGCAGTGAGGTGGTCAGGCCGGGTATGCCGGTATCCGGGTTGGTGACGTCGGTGATGATCACGCAATCCGACGACGCAAAGAAATCGCGGTTTTGTAAAATCTGTGGAATCAGGGTATGCGAGCCGGACTCTTCTTCGGTTTCAAAAATGACTTTGATATTGCAGGGCAGTTGTTCAAGAAGTTCCGGATCGGGATGGTTGGCATCAAACCCGATGGGTCGTAACAGCGCGTCAACGGCCATGCCGATGGCCACCACTCCGCTCAAGTCGTCGGCGGCGCCCCGGCCGTAAGCCCGGGTGCCGTCCTCATTCCATCGGAGTTCCGTCGGTGGATGCCCACCCCATTTTTCGAAATTCTGGTCGTCCATGTAGGGTTGTTTATCGAGATGCGCGTACATGAGGATCGTCGGTTTGTTTTTACCGGATTTGATTTCCGCCATCAGAATGGGAGTGGACCGATCCGGGCCGGGCGGGGGGACGTTGATGTGGACGTATGGAAACCCTATGTCGCGAAGGTATTTTTCCGCTACCGCCAGAATTTCCTGCATGTCCGTCGGGGTGGTACGATCGCCTTCGAATTCATTCACGTTAAAACTTCGGCTGTCGATGCGCACCATCTCTTTCATGATATCCATGTGCCACTGCACCAGGTCGGACCCTGCTTGAATGGATTGGCGGGCGTTTTCGTCCCACGCGCTTGGATTCATTATGGTTGCTCTTTCTAAGAGTTGCCCGGAAAGGGAATGTTTGCTTTACCAATGGGGATTCATCATATAACATAAGGAAGCCGTTCGTAAAGAGACTTGCCGGGCGGGGCAGTCGGGCCCTGTCGAACGTTGAAAGGTATCGGTATTGATTCGGTCAATCATAAATCTATTTCGATTAATCGAAATTGTCAGGGAACGCGGCAACACTCAGCTGTTTCGCCGATCCCGCAAGCAGGTGCTGGATATCCTGTTTTGCAGAAACGACATCAATCGTAAAAATCCTGTTTCAGCCCTTTGGTACTGGTTTGGCGTATTGAAGGGGCTGGATATGCTGGTCTGGCGTTTGGAGACCTTTGGTTTTCTGTACCAGCCGGGCGCTACCGACGAACAACGCGCCCGCCTGAACCGGTATCTCGAATCCTGAATTTATATCCACCTGTTAAATCTTCCAATTTCCTGACACACAGGAGCAATACGTCCGCCGTTGCCTGCCATGCAAATCATAGACTATAAAACTTTTGATCCTGTCCCAGAAGCCCGGTTTACCATTCTCATCCCGACCTGGAACAACCTGGAATATCTCCAGTATTGCCTGCGGAGTATTCGAAAGAATTCAACGTTTCCGCACCAGGTGGTTCTGCATGTGAATGAGGGATCGGACGGTACCCGCGAATGGGTGGAAAAAGAACGGCTGGACTATTCCTATTCGAAAGAAAATGCGGGCATCTGTTTTGCCATGAATGCCGCCGCATCGCTGGCGCGGACCGAGTACCTGGTTTACATCAATGACGATATGTATGTGGCCCCCGATTGGGACCGGTATTTGTGGGAGGAAATCGAGCGGCTGGATCACATTTATTTTTTGCTGGGCTCCGCATTGATCGAACCTCGGGGAGGCACCAATCCCAATGTCACCGTCTGCGCGGATTTCGGGGACAGCCCGGAAACTTTTCAGGAAGACGCTTTCCTGGCCCAAAGTCCGCAATTGCTGTCCCGGCCGGACTGGAACGGTGCTGGCGGTGCGGGGGTTCTGGTGCATAAAAACTTATGGGACCTGGTGGGTGGCTACAGTGTGGAATTCACTCCCGGTTTGTATTCCGATCCGGATTTTTCAATGAAGCTGTGGCAGGCCGGGGTCCGTTATTTCAAGGGGATCGCCCAAAGCCGTATTTTCCATTTTCAGGCCAAAAGCACCGGAAGAATTGTCAAGCGTAACGATGGCCGGAAACAGTTCGCCCGTAAATGGAAAGTACCCAGCTCCCGGTTTGTGCAGGACTATCTCCGGTTGACGTCGCCGTTTGAAGGACCGCTGAAAGAACCGGAGGAGACTCTGGATTTAATGTTTGCCAGATGGCGTTCCCGTTGGCTATGATGCGTGCACCCGGAAGAAGAAATGGGTGATCAATTGGTTCCGGAAATGACGGTCCTGCCATGAATGCGGTTTCGGTTTTAAATAACAGAACGTTCCAAATCGTCTTTCTGCTGTATTCGGCGCTTCTCATTTTTCTGGGGCGGCAGACCGACGTGGGGCTCCTCAATTTTGACGACAGTTTTTACGCTCAAAAAGCGAAGGAGCTGCTCACCGGGGGAAGTCTCTGGCTCAATACCTTTAACGGCCAGCCGGATTTTGACAAACCCCCCCTTCCTTTATGGTTGACCAGCCTCGCTTTCAAAATGTTCGGAGTGTCAGGATATGCGACGGTCATGGTGACCGGTCTTTTTGGAGTTGGGGCGGTGTATGTCACCTACCGCTTATCGGAGAAACTGTTCAAGGATTCCTGGGTCGCTTTTATAGCGGGGATCGTGCTGATTTTTCCGGGTTACTTTCTGGATTACTCCCGCCGCGGAATGACGGATATCGTTCTGACGTTTTTTGTGACTCTGGCGCTGTATTGTTTTTTCCTGGCACGGGAGAATCCGCGCTGGTACCTGGCGTTTGGATTCAGCACCGTCGGCGCCATTCTCACCAAAAGTGTCCTGGGGTTGTTTCCGTTGTTGATCGCACTGGGGGTGTTGGTGATGACCCGGCGATGGAGAACGATGGTCAACCCGAATTTTGTTGCCGGTATGGCAATCGCTCTCGGACTGGGAAGCACCTGGCATATCATTAACTGGATGGAGTACGGCGACCGGTTTGTCCATCAGCATTTTGGATGGATCATCTGGGAGCGATTTATCCAGGGAGATCCCGCCACGCCGAATGCCAGCCCATTTTATTTTTTGGGATACCTGAAAGGTTTTTTTGGAAACTACTGGCCCTGGCTTCCCTTTGCGGTGGCCGGTTGCTGGCAGTTTGGTAAACAGGCGGCGACGGAAACAGAGGATAACAAAGACCGTTACCTGCTGGTCCTGCTTTGGGTGGGGATCATTCTTGTGGTGTTGAGTCTCGGTAACGCCCAGTACTTTCGCTACATGCTTCCGGTGTTTCCGGCCCTGGCCATTATCGTGTCGAAGACTCTCGGCAACTGGATGCTCCAGGACTGGAAGGACAAATTAATGCCCTGGCTGGTGGGGGTGGTGATGTTCACGACGCTGCTCATCAACGTTACGCCCATCGAATTGAAGCAGGCCGCCAGCCTGCGGCGCAACAGTTGGGAGGTGCGTCTGCTGGCCCCGTCGATTCGATTGAACACGCCGGATGAAATGGCCCTCGGAAATTACCGGTTGCCGCTTTGGAATCCCAGAAACTCAATTCTGTTTTATTCGGACCGTTGGTTGGCCGACCCGGTCGGCGAACCGGAAAAAGTCATGGCATCGTTTGATAAGAATCCCCGGAGCACCTGGTTGAGCTGGATTGGAGAATTCAGGGAACTGGAGAAACAATTCCCGGGACAACTTTATTTGATCCAGTCCCAGGGGCCTTATGCTTATTTCACTTCGGTAAAGGTTCGCGATCAGATTCGATACGATTTCTCCGGGGAAAATAATAAACAGATTCGCTGATCCTTCCCGAACGTTTTTAAAAAGGAATATTATTTGGAACGCATCGAGTTTAAAGAATATGAGCCGGCTACCGGCGCCCGTTTCTCCATCGTCATCCCTACGTGGAATAATCTGCCTTACGTTCAGTTGTGTGTCGACAGCATTCGAAAGAATTCCCGGTATCCGCATCAAATCATCCTGCATGTGAACGAGGGGTCAGACGGAACACGGGCCTGGGCGGATGAGCAGAAGCTGGCTCATTCGCATTCGGCAAAGAACGTGGGTGTTTGTTATGCGGTTAATGCCGCCGCCACGCTGGTCAAGACGGATTATATGGTTTATATGAATGACGATATGTATGTCTGCCCCGACTGGGATCATTACTTGTGGCAGGAGATTGAGGCGTTGGGTCACTCTCAGTTTTTCATCTCCAGCACCATTATAGAACCGAAGGATACCGGCAACCCGTGCGTGATCGTCTCCGACGCCTTCGGGGATTCCATTGAAAATTTCCGGGAAGATGATCTAAAAAACCGGTTTATAGATTTCACTAAAGAAGACTGGCAGGGAGGTACCTGGCCGCCCAACATCATTCCCAAAAAGTTGTGGGACCTGGTCGGTGGTTACAGCGTCGAGTTTTCCCCGGGGATGTATTCCGATCCGGATTTCTCAAGAAAGTTGTGGGAAGCGGGTGTGCGTCTGTTCAAAGGTTGCGGAAAGAGTCGAGTGTTTCATTTTATGTGTAAATCCACCGGACGCGTTGTCAAAAATGACGGACGCCGTCAGTTCCGGGAAAAGTGGGGAATCCCCAGCTCGAAATTCACCAAATACTATCTTCATATCGGAAGTTCTTTCGATGGTCCGCTTACGGAACCGGAGGAAACCCTGGCGCTGAAATGGGCTAGGCTGAGGGCACGTCTTCCCTTTTAACATTTTTTTGTTAAGAGAGCAGGAACCGTTATTCTGTTAACTAGAATCCATTTGATAGGTTTTTATGATCAGCGTTGCCATCATCGTTAAAGACGGTGAACCATATATTGGAGAGTGTCTGAAATCTCTGGAGTCGTTTGACGAAGTGCTCCTTATGGATACCGGTTCCACCGACCGGACCATGGAAATCGCGCGCGGGTTTCAGAACGTTCGTGTTGAAGAGCGGGAGTTCGCGGGATTCGGCCCTACCAAGAACCTGGCCGCGGGTTTGGCGAAACACGACTGGATTCTTTCCATTGATTCCGATGAGGTCGTTACTCCCGAGTTGTTCCGGGAAATCCAATCACTGGCCCTGGATGCAACGCAGGTGTACCGGTTTTCCCGGCATTCTTATTACCGGGGCAAATTCATCAAGGGATGCGGCTGGTATCCGGATAAAATTTTGCGTCTCTACAACAAACAGCGGACCGGCTTCAACGACAACCAGGTCCATGAAAGCGTGATGGTGAAGGAGGGCATGGGGATCACCGATTTAAAAGGCGCTCTTAAACATTATCCGTACGACAGCGCCGGCAGCCTGGTGGCCAAACTGCAGTTTTATTCCACGCTGTTTGCCGAACAGAACGCGGGAAAGCGAGCCTCTTCCCCCATGAAAGCGGTTTCCCACGGCGTGGGTGCCTTCCTGAAAGGGTACGTGATCCGTAAAGGATTTTTGGACGGGTACGAAGGATTCCACATCGCGTTGTGCCAGGGACTCGCCGCTTACCTGAAATACCTCAAGCTGTACGAAGCCAACCGCAAAACTCCGACTCGCTAACTTTCCCTGTCGCTAGCAAGAGAAGTTTCTTTTTTCGATTCCAATATTACCGTCTAAATGGGATGTCGGGTAAAAGGAGCTCGTTGTTGGGATACGTGAAAAAGAGAGTGAACCCCACCCAGTTGATCAGATAGTAACCGTTTTCCTTAAGAAACTGATACAACTCCGATTCCTTGATTTGGTCCATGTTCATAAGGTGAGATTCAATAATCACCAGCCGCGGCCTGTATTTTTCGAAATCGAGCGATTTTAAAACGTTCAGATCGTGACCTTCTGTATCGATCGACAAAAGGTCAATCTGCCTTCCGGTAAAGGGAGAGCCTTCAATCACCTCAGATAGAGTCCGCGTTTCAACCTCCCGCACCCCCTCAATTTTATCGCTGTTTTTAAGGGCAGTATGTTCATCCAGGGTCGAGTCCAGGCTGTAATGGCCGAAATTATAAACTTTGACCCTGGTTTTCCGGTCAGAAATGGCGGCGGTAACATTATGATCCTCAGGTCGTACCCAATTAAACGCTTTGATCTTCAACCGGTCCAGATCAATATTGATTCCCCGCCAGCCTCTTTTATGCAGTTGATAAGTGTTGGAATATTTTTTGGGATGGTAACACCCGACGTCCACATAAAAACCATCATTGATGTTTCTTAGAATAAAACCCTTAAGAACGATATCCTCACCAAACTGCGAATAATAAATCCTGAATATTTTAGTGATATAAATTTTTCTGAAAAGAAACAACCACGTCCAGATGCTGGAACGATCTTCGGATACTTTTTTCTGAAAATAGCGGATGAAAGATTTTAATGAAAAGCTCATGAGCGTTCCAACTTTGAAAGGGTAGCGTTAGGGGCACGACTATCATTATAAACAAATGGAAGTGCCATGAGGAAATAAGTCAGCATTATGACTTCCGAATCGTAAGAGTTCGTTTCAAACAAGCCACCCGTCAGAAAGGCCGTCACTGCGCTGAGACTGGCCAGTGCCACCCAGCGGTCCGGAGGGTCGTTGCCCGAGTGAGACACCCGTCCCAGCGCCATAAAGTAAACTCGCGCCAAAAAACTCAACCACAGGGAAAGCCACGCCAGCACACCGATCGTTCCGGTGTCGACAGCCAATTGTACGATGTTATTGTGGAGCGTGCGGTAGGCTCTTGTGATTTCTTTATGTTCGGGATAATCCGTGCGCACTTTCATCAAACAGTGAAACCCGCACCCGCTTACCGGATAATCCCGGTAAATATTCCAACCCAGCCGCCACATGGAAAGCCTCTGCTGGAAGGTTATGTCACCCAGGTTGGCAATACTTTCCATTCGCTCCTTGATGGGGGCCGGGGATAACCAGAATACCAGAGTTGCGAAAACGGGCAGCAAGGTTACCCAGGCCGGTTTGCGGAACGCCAGCAGAATTAAAAGTCCCACGCCGAAACCCAGCCAGGCCTGCCGGGTCAGTGTCAATGCCAGGGCGCTGAGCATCAACAGAAGAGCGATCCATACCCATTTATTTTTTCCATTGCGAAACAACAGGTACGCAGCGGCGACCAGGACGGCCTGCATCAGCAGTCCAGCGAAGGTCATGTAAATGCTCAGGGTTCCCGAAATGCGATGATGAATGGAAAGCCCGTGTATTGCCACCTGAATGATACCGATCACGGCCGATATTGAAGCGCTGAGGATAATCAACCCGATCAAATAATCCCGGGGCGAGGGGGCCGCCGCCGTCGCTTGTTGTCCAAAGAGGAGTTGCCCCGGCCGGGTTTGTTTCAGTTGGTTGAACATGGAGTGCAGGCTTTGCTTAAGTCCGGGATCCGAAAGAGAATTGAGAATCATGAAGAAGATTCCCATCTCCAGCAGACGTTTTAAATGTTCGAAACTCCTTGGAGGATCGAGGGCGGTGATAACAGCCAGGATGCAAGCTATCGAAAAGCCAGCAAAAGGAATCCACAGCGGCCAGCGCAGGTGGTTCCAGGAACGGGTGACGTGGGTTTTGTATAACCATATTGCGCAGGACAGAAACCCGCAAATTTGTGTGATGCTGATCGAGAATTGCCCCGCCCCCGTAAATACGGTCAGAACAATCAATTGGGCGCGGGTTAGATTCTCAATGCGTCGTTCCATAAAGGGATGCACGGTTACCTGGAATGCCAGGGACCTGGGGTCAGGCGGGCTGAGGGATTGCTATATGCGAGGCAGGTCAACCGTTGATTGACACCGACTGCTTTCGCTACATATGGGAACCGTCGCACCGTGGCGAAGTCTGGGTCTTGCCGCAATCACAGATGGCCATGCGGCAGGCCTTTTCCACTTCGAACTCCTTGGGCAGTTTACCGGTGTTTTTGGTTTCGTGCGAACCGTCACAGTAGGGTTTATTTGAGGATTCGCCACAGGTACAATAGTATTTGGTTCCGGGAGTTTCATCGACATAATGGGGACTGTCCTGATACGGCATGGAATCTCCTTGTAGAAAAAATGAGTATTTAATTTCCTGCGCAGTGAATGTAGAAACAGAAGCAGGAATATTTATTATGAGGTCTTTCCAATCTTAAAACAAGGCCCTTCAAAATTATTACGAAAGGGATTGGATGAAAATTTTAATCACGGGCGCCACCGGGTTTATCGGGCGGCATTTAATTCTTTATTTAAGAGAACAGGGACACAATATCGTGGCGCTGACCCGCGATTCTGAAACCGCGCCGGTGCGTCTGCCGGTCGCTTGTCCGGTGTTTTCCTGGCCAGATGCAAGTCAGCCGCCGCCGGGTGAGGCGTTTGCCGGCGTCGATGCGGTAATCCACCTCGCGGGTAAAAATATTCTAGGTCGGTGGACCGCGAAAGTGAAACAGGAAATCGTCCGGTCCCGGGTGGAATCCACCCTTCAACTGATTGCGGCCATGCGGGATCTGCCGCAGAAACCCGCCGTGATGATTTCCATGTCCGGCACCGGTTTTTACGGTGACCGGGGAGAAGGAATGCTCGACGAATCCGCCGCGCCGGGTAAAGGATTCTTCACGGAGTTGTGCCAGCAGTGGGAACAGGCAGGACGAGGGGCCGAAAAACTGGGAATCCGCACCGTTCAGTTACGCACGGGAATGGTGCTGGGTCACGATGGTGGTGCGATGCGCGCCATGCTTCCACCGTTTCGCATGGGATTGGGCGGCCGGATCGGTTCCGGCCGGCAATGGATGAGTTGGATTCATGTGCGCGATCTGGCGGGCTTGATGCTTCATGCCATCGAAAATGAGTCGATCGCCGGACCGGTCAACGCCGTCAGCCCGCACCCGGTGACCAATGCGGATTTCACGCGAACCCTGGGCAAAGTTCTGAAACGTCCCACTGTGTTTCCCGTTCCCGGCTTGGTGTTGAGTCTCCTCTTGGGAGAAGCGGGGCGGGTGGCGCTCGACAGCCAGCGCGTGGTTTGCCGGAAGGCAATTGATGCCGGATACGAATTTAAGTTTCCCGATCTGCAGGAGGCGTTGGCGGATGTTTGTGAACAGGAGGATCACGTCCTTTTGATGGAGCAATGGGTGCCGCGTCCGGTGGATGAAGTGTTTTCTTTTTTTTCCGACGCATACAATCTGGAACAGATAACGCCACCGCATTTAAAATTTAAAGTGCTGGGTCAATCGACGGAAGCATTGCAGGAAGGAACGCTCATTAATTACAAACTGCAACTGCACGGCATTCCGTTTCGCTGGCAATCGTTGATCCACGACTGGCATCCAGTGACGAGTTTCAGCGACAGTCAGATGCGCGGTCCTTACAAGAAGTGGCACCACACCCACACCTTTATCGAACAGGACGGCGGCACCCTGATACGCGATCATGCCCTGTATCGGATTCCCTTCGGCGTTCCCGGCGACGCGGTGGCGTATCCCTTCGTCAAGAAAGATCTGGAGAAAATTTTCTCCTACCGTTATGCCAGGGTCCGTGAATTGTTTGGGGAATAGAACTGGGAAATATTTAAAGAGTCATTAAAAGACTCAGGCACGTCACGCCGCCGTCGGCTTTCTGGAATTCGCTCATTTCCACCGGTAAGGTGACAAAGCCGTGCTCCTGAATCCTTTGCACCAGGTTGGGGAATCCGGCGGGCAGGATCACATGGTCCCTCACTGCCAGGCAATTCGCCGCATATGCCTCCTCCTCTTCGACTTCAATCCATTCATATTTGCGAAACGGTTCAGCATCGATAAATGACGGGTTGATGACCAAAAGGTTGTTTCCCAGAAAGCTGACCGAGGTTTTTAAATGAAGTCCTTGTTTCACCGCAATCGGAATCACCGGTTTGGAGGTCAGGGATTGCAGGGCTTCCACAGCCTTCTGATTGGTGCGTTGGGACTGGCCGACGAAAATGGCGTCGTCGGTTTGCAGGACGTCGCCGCCGTCGATGAACACCGGCGGTTGGAGGCGCAGGACAGGAAGGCGCGATTGAAGGGTCTCCGCCAGGAATGAGACCTCCTCCCGGCGGCTGGGTTCTTTCATCGAGCAGAGTATGACGCGGCCTTCCAGAATAACCGCGTTGTCTTCAATAAACACACTGTCGGGGAAATCATCCAGCGGATCCAAAGCTTCCAACACTGCCCCGGCGGTTTGCAGTGCCTGGCAATAGGCGGCGTGTTGTTGCCGGGCGATTTCTAAATTGAGGGATGATGCCTCCGGGTGTTCGGAGAGGGCGTTGGCAAAATCAATGGAAGGCGGGCGGACCAGCATTTGCATAGAGGCATTCATGGATAGTACCGGACGAAAGCTGTGCAGTTATCCACCCGGGGTTTGAAGATTATCTGCGGCGATTCGCCGCCCGGGACTTGCCCGGTTTCTTAATCCAGGGCGGGACGGATCAGCAGTTTGGATAGATAGAGTTTGGTCAGAATCTTCCGGCATCCCTTGTATGTTTTCAGCATGTCCTTGCTGGGCATCAAGCCGCTCTGGGTCCGGTCCTTCTGCGCAAGATAGACAATACCGTCCACGAAGGCAAAATCGTGCTTGGTAAAGCGCATTTTTTTGCGCTGATACTCTTCCGGATAATGATAAATCTCATCGAGCTTTTTAAGATTTTCTTCCGGCATTTCGTACAGGACCCCTTCGAGCATTCCGAGATTGTCGGTGGTAGGCACGATGTTGGCCAGACCCAGTTTTTCCCGACCGCCGTTATCCAGCGGAATTTTATTGAACACCAGTTTAAAGGCTGAAAGGGACACACTGAAAGCCGCCTCATACTCCAATCCCGTTTCTTTGATCACATCGGGATTCATCATTTCATCATAAGCGAACCAATTGATTAAATTGGGCATTTAAAGACTCCTGAATCTTTGACACAAAACTATCATCTAAAATTGATAAAAACCCAATAATCCTTTGGAATCGGGAATTGACGGTGAATGGTAATGATAATATCAAAAAGCGTCAAAAACATCCTTGAAAAAAACAGTTAAATTGAGTAGCTTGATGCATTAAAGTCTTTTCTGGGAAATTTCCCCGGTATTTTTCTAACCTTTACCCGAAGGTTGCTTCGGGTCCAGGAACATCTTTTTAAAGGAGTGGTCCATGTCGGGAAAAATCGTCACCGTATCTGACGCTGAATTTGAATCTTCTGTTCTCCAGGGCGATAAGCCGGCCCTCATCGATTTTTGGGCAGAATGGTGTCAGCCCTGTAAAATGCTGGCTCCCACGGTGGAAGAAATAGCTGGTGAGTACGAAGGCCAGGTTCTGGTAGGCAAGCTGAATGTGGATGACAACCCGGCGACCGCCACCAAGTACGGTATTCGAGGTATTCCCACTTTGCTGTTGTTCAAGGACGGACAGGTGGTTCAACAACTCGTTGGTGTGAAATCCAAGGCCGAGATTAAAAAGATCATCGACGAAAACATATAATTATTTTGCATTGCTCCGCCCCCGGGTTTCATAAACCCGGGGGCGTTTTTTTATTTGGAATGGTTAGAAATCAGGCGGGGGAGGCTGATTCCAGAACAGGAACCAGACCGAGGTTTTCGATCATTTCAATGTCGCGTTTGGGATCCTGTCCTTTGGTGGTCAGGTAATTACCGCCCAGAATGCCATTGGCGCCCGCCGCAAATAATTTTTCCTGCTGGTCGGCGAACACTTCCTCCCGCCCGCCGCACACGAACAGGTCGATACGCGGCATCGCCAGCCGGTGCAGGGCGATGGTTCTTAAAGCCTCATACAGTTCAATAGACTCCATGTTTTCTGTTGCGGTGCCTTTAAGGGGCTTCAGAAAATTGATGGGATAGGAATCGGTTTCCAGGTCCTTTACGTCAAACACCATTTCCACTCTCTGCTCGTAGGTTTCTCCCATCCCGAAAATTCCGCCGACACAGACCTGCAATCCCGCTTCCTTCGCATTATGAATGGCCTGTACTTCATCCTGGTATGAATGGGTGGAGACAATATTTTCGAAATGGCTGGCCGCAGTTTCCACGTTGTGATGGAACCGGTCGAGTCCCGCCCCCTTCAGTTCTTTCAGGTGATCTGTGCTCATCAGCCCCAGGGAACAGCACACCTCGATTTTGGTTTCCGCCTTGATCAACTTGATGGCTTCGATCAGCGTGTCCAGTTCTTTGCGGTCTGTAATAGCGGTACCGGAGGTGACGATGGAAAATTCGTTGGAGCCGAACGCCTCGGCTTCCTTCGCGGCGGCAAGGATTTCCTGGGGATTCATCAATCCGTATTCCGGCGAGTCGGTTTCGAATTTCGACGACTGGGCGCAGAATCCGCAATCCTCCGGGCATTTGCCGGACTTGGCATTGACGATCGAGCAGATTTTGACTGCATTTCCCATAAACCGGTCACGCACCCGGTTGGTGCCCTCGAACAGGGCGTCCAATTCCTCATGGTTCAGGGTGCCGAGTTGCAACGCCTGCTCGCGTGAAATCCCCTGGCCGTCAAGACCAGCCTGTATCATTGATTCGATCAATTCTTTACGCATATTCAAAACTCATTAAGTGTGTGTTATATGGAATCATCCGTGGACACCGGGCTCCCCGGGCCGGAATGCAAAAGTCTAGCATACCCCTTGATTGAACGCCAAAACCAAATGCCTCCTGCCGGAGGAGGCGGCAAATCGCCGCTGATAATTTTAAAGCCGTGAATTGCGCTCCACAATCATCGCCTACCGTTGACCGTCAGCCAGCTCCCGCCCCCGGGTACGGGGCGTCCAGCAGGGCTTTTAATTCTGCGGCGGAAGTCACCGGGGCCCGGCAGGTGCCGTGTTCGCAGACATATGCCGTGGCTTTGCCGTCCACCGCCATTTTGTCGGCCAGCAGGGGAACCCGTTGTTTCTCAGGGGCGTCCTCCCAGGCGAAGGCAAACACAGCATTCGGGAAGAACCCGGTGCGGATGAGTTTCAGGATTTCGTCGGCGGAAGCGTGGCCGCGGGGTGCGACGATAGCCACTTCTTTCTTGCCTGACAGGTACAGATGCAGAGCCTGCATCATGAACGGCGAGTTGAGGCCGTATTCCATCATGTTGCTATGAAATGCCACAAAGATGTCCTCCGCCCTTTTCTCCAGGTCCATGTCCAGCCGGTATGCCGATAATTTTAAAAAGGCCAGGGCCGCGTTGCTGTTACCGGAGGGCTCCACCCCGTCGTAACCGGAAATTTGCCGTACGATCAAGTCTTCGCCGTCTACGGCGGTTTCGTAATAGGCATGCGGCGCTTTAAATTTTTCTTCAACCACCTGCATCAGTTCCGCCGCCTTGTCGATATAGTCTGGATTGTAGGTTGCCTCGTACAGTTCCAGGCAGGCCACAGCGATAGACGTGTAGTCGAACAGATAGCCATCGTACCGCGCCTGGCCTTCCCGCCACCGTCTCATCAGTTTGCCCTCTTCGGTTCGCAGGTGTTTCCAGATAAACGCCAGTGCCTTTTCCGCTTTAACGATGCGTTCATCGTCTCCCAACACGCGTCCGGTACGGGCCATGGCGGTGATCATCAGGCCGTTCCACGAGGTCAGAACCTTGTCGTCCAGCAGGGGCCGGATGCGTTTGCTCCGCGCCTCCAGCAGGATGCTTCTGCCTTTGGCGATTTCCTCTCTCACCACCGTGACATCCAGGCCCTGTTCTTTCGCCAGTTGATCAGGTGACCGCGTGACGTTCAGGATATTTTTATGCTCCCAGTTGCCGGATTCGGTGACATTGTAAAAGGGGATGACGATGCTCGCGGTCTGGCGGTCCAGCAGGTCTTCAATTTCGCTTTGTGACCAGACGTAAAACTTTCCCTCCACGCCTTCGCTGTCGGCGTCTTCGGCGCAGTAAAATGCGCCGTCGGGATGGGTCATGTCGCGGTCGATGTATTCCAGCACGTCGTTGGCGTAATCCGCATATTCTGAATTTCCGGTAACCTGGTACGTTTCGGCCAGGGCGGTGACAAATAGTGAATTGTCGTACAGCATTTTTTCGAAGTGTGGCACCAGCCAGCGGTAGTCGGTGCTGTAGCGGGAGAGACCGCCGCCGATCTGGTCGTAGATACCGCCGTGCTTCATGGCTCTCAATGTGTTTTCCGGTATTTCCAGGCTGAGGGTGTCGCCGGTACGATGATGGTGCCGCAACAGCTGGGAGAGCGCCATCGACGGCGGAAACTTGTTCTGCGGCTGAAATCGAAAACCATGATGCAGGGTATCGTACTGGTCGCCGTACAGTTTGCGGGCCTTGTCTTCGCCGTGAAAGCCCAGCGAATCCAATTCGCCGCCGGGTTCCTGGGTGGCTGAGTTTTTGAGGTAGTTGATCAGCGCGTCGGTTTGTTTGGTGATTTTTGCCTGATCGTTCTGCCAGATGTCATCGAGGAAACGCAGGACATCGGCGAAAGACGGCAGGTTGAACTTTTTCACAGGCGGAAAATAAGTGCCGCCGTAAAACGGTACGCCGTCGGGGGTGACGAACACGTTCAGCGGCCAGCCGCCCTGTTGTCCCAGCGCCTGAATGGCTTTCATGTAAATGCCGTCAACATCGGGCCGTTCTTCCCGATCAACCTTGATGGCGTAAAAACGTGCATTCAAGAATTCGGCCAGTTCCGGGTCTTCAAACGATTCACGTTCCATGACGTGGCACCAGTGGCAGGTGGCGTAGCCGATACTGACCAGCACCGGTTTGTTTTCTTTTTTGGCGAGGGCAAAGGCCTCATCGCCCCAGGGGAGCCAGTTGACGGGGTTGTGGGCGTGTTGCAGTAGATAGGGACTTTTTTCGTGAATCAGTTGATTGGTATATTTGGGGTCACCCATAGAGTTCCTGAAAGCGCTGAAAAAAATCGGGAAACGATTTGTCGACGCACCGGGGATTTTTGATCTTCACGCCCGGAATGCCGAGGCCGGCTACCGCGAAACTCATCGCCATGCGATGGTCGTCATAGGTTTCGATCTCGGCGGGCCGGTGCGTGCCCGGCTCGATGATTAAATAATCCTCTCCCGCTTCGACAGATGCACCCAGCCGGGTCAGTTCGTTCGCCAGCGCGGCGATCCGGTCTGTTTCCTTGATTCTCAGATTGCCGATCCCGGTCATTGTGGTTTTCCCTTCGGCAAACAGCGCCACCACCGCCAAAGTCTGTGCCACGTCCGGCATGTTGTTCATATTGATGGTTATGCCGCGCAAAGGATTTCCAAAAACGGTGATTTTTTCACCGGAGCGTTTCACTTCGCACCCCATTTGCTCCAGCGCGTCCGGGAAATGGATATCCCCCTGAACGCTGTCCGGGTTGAGATTGGTGACCGATACTTCGCCGCCGGTAACGGCCGCTGCCGCAAAGAAATAGGACGCGCTGGAGGCATCGCCCTCCACCTCGTAGGTTCGTGCCTGGTAGCGTTGTCCTGCGGGCACGGTAAACTTTTGGTAGAACTCATTTTTTACAGCCACGCCGAAGGTCTGCATGATGTCGAGGGTGATGTCGACATAGGACTTGGAGGTCAGGTCGCCTTCAATATTGATGACAGTGTCATTTTGAAAATAGGGAGCGGACAGGAGCAGGGAGGTGAGGTATTGACTGCTTTTATCCCCGGCCAGGCTGACCGGTCCGCCGGGAGGGTTGCCGCCGTGAATTTCAATGGGGGGGCATCCGTTTCCCTGGAGCGATTCAGCCTTGAGGCCCATCTGCCGCAGGCACATCAACAGGTCCTCGATCGGCCGTTCCTGCATGCGTTCGTCTCCCGTCAGGCGCGTTACGCCCGGCGCGAGGGTGGTGAAGGTGGTGAGAAACCGCATGGTGGTGCCGGCGTTGCCGATAAAGATTTCCCGGTCCGGAAGCTTCAGGTTTCCTCCCCGACCCCTTACCACCGCCGCTTTCTTTTCTTCCTCCACCGGTATCCCGAATTGGATCAGGGCTTCCCGCATATATCGGGTATCGTCGCTGAATAAAGGGTTTTCCAGGCGGACTTCACCGTCCGCCAGCGCCGCTACGATATAGGCGCGGTTGGTATAGCTTTTAGAGGGCGGCGCGGCTACCGTGGCGCGGAGGGCCGAAACCGGCTGAATTTCGATCAAGGGAAACCTCGTGCAATCGTTAAAAATTAGGGCTAAAGGGTAAACGGGCCAACTATAGCATAATCTTCCGGCCTTCGGGAGGCGTCAGCTTGTATCGCCATATGGGTTTTGCTATGATGGCCCCGATAAGCGGTAGAGGATGTAGATTTCTGTTAAATGACCGGAAATCCCGGTTGTCGGGGAATTGTCATGCGTAAACTGATATCCAAATGGCATGATTTGGTCGCCTGGTGGGAGGCCAAACCACTTCAGGAACAAAGGCGGCTCAAATCGTTTATACCGTGGGCCCTGTATGCTTTTGCCGTCCTGTACGGGGTGGTTTACTTGTCCATTCTCAATTCGGTCAACCGGTATAAGACCGGAACGACTGTTAAAAGCTGGTTCGGAGGGGACTTGCCGGAAATCGAACATATGAAAATGAAGCAAGCCAAAGAAATTGAGGAAAGCTTCAAGGAACTGCGCAAGCGGGTTTCCGGCAACCGGTGAGCGCCTGAGGGCGCCCAATATTATAGGTGGATTCGATTGGGGAGTATCCATAGCAAGATGAAGCGTCTCATTCATTTTACCAACTGGCTTTATCTGTTTTCCCTGTCCCTGTGGGTTGGCGGGATGTTCTTGCTGGGGATTTTGGTGGAAAGCGTTGTTCGCAGAATGGTGGAGCAACCTCTTAAAAGCCAGGTGATGAACCGTATCATGGACTTTTTTAATACCCAGATTATTTACTGGTGTCTGGGTTTTATGCTTTTTGCAGTGATAATCCAATTGTTGGCCGAGAAAAAGGGTTGGGCGGGTTACACAGACAATAGAGTTACGAAAAAAAGGTACACCAAGCAGATTCTGTTTGTCATTATGATGGTTGTGGCCTTGTATATCGGCAGTATTCTGAGTCCGCAAATGCATGCGGTGGATAAACTCAAGCAGGCCAATCCGGCTGATCAACGCCTGCAGGTTCAATTTGATCGTTACCATATGCGGGTGGAAATGCTATACACCGTTAATATGATACTTGGGTTAATCCTGTTCTATATACATGGCAAGGAGATGTCCCGATTTAAAGAAGGCCCCGGTGAAACCGGCGCTGAATAAAGTTCTTTCCTTAATTATTCAACTTACCTCTGGAAGATTTGATTGTTGTTGATGTTCAGCCGCGCCCAGTTCGTAGTTCTTTGTCTTCTCCTTGCTTCTTTCCTTGTTTCAGAAGCGCCGTCCGTTCTTTGGGCGGATACCGTGGATGCACCTGACGAATTTAAAGACGATTACTCAGATATGGTTTTGATTCCGGCGGGCCGTTTCCGGATGGGTTTGACCTTCAACCAGACTGATCAGATACTGGATATGTGTACCAACGTGGACAAGTCCTGTACCCGTTGGTGGTTTAAGGATGAATTGCCCGGCCGCCTGGTTGATTTAAACATGTTCTGGATAGATATTTACGAGGTCACCAACGAAAATTATCTTGAGTTTGTCAAGGCGACGGGGCATCGTCCGGCACTGGATGATACCTGTGAGACAAAGGCCTGCCGACAGGGGAATTTATGGACGGGAACCGGTTTTCCCGATAAAATCCGCAATCAGCCGGTGACTCAGGTGAACTGGCACGATGCGGTGGCTTATTGTCAATGGCGGGGAAAACGCTTGCCCACTGAGGCGGAATGGGAGAAAGCCGCCCGCGGCCCCTCAGGAAACCTGTATCCATGGGGGAACAGTTCTCCGCCCGGCAAGGCGACCTACCGCAGAAAGTGGCGGGGGTTAGAAACCATGACAAATGTCGGAAGCTATCCCACAGGTATTTCGGTTTACGGGGTGCACGATATGGCTGGTAACGTCTGGGAATGGGTATCAGACTGGTACGACCGGAATTATTACAAAAAGAAGGTTAACTATAACCCTAAGGGACCAAAGACCGGTAGATTCAAAGTAGTGCGTGGCGGATCGTGGGTAAATTTTGAAGATACCCTGCACAGCGCGTTCCGCCGATGGAGTCGTCCAGAAGTCCTTTTCAATGACACCGGTTTTCGGTGCGCCAAAGATCCCGTCGATGAAACCCAAACGAAGTGATGAGCTGACCGACCACGAGAAAGCCATCCTGGTACCCTATCTGACGGATGTGGAAGCCAAGGTGTTTTCCCTGAAAAACCTCAATCCGGAGGTGATTGGTGCGGCGCTTGCCAGATACAGCCGTGCTCCCACCGGATTCAAGGAAACCGTAGCGCGCGAGTTCCTCAATTCCGACGGTTCTCCCAACGACGTTAAGGGTAGTGAGATGATCGATCGCGTCGTTAACAAGTTCGGCGACGAATCGGTGGCAGAGCTGGCGGTCGCTCCGCTGTGCATCGAGGAAACCTCCAACCTCATGACCAAGATTATTGAGGATTGTCGCATCGGCGGTTCGCCCATCGAAGAATCCACACGTTACGTATTGTACGACCAGCAGAGGGAAGGGCGGTGGCGCTACGTGTGTCCCGCCAATATCATGGCCTCAGGTTTAAAGGATACATATGTGCGGACGATGGAATTCATTTTCGAGACCTACGCCGGCATGGTCGAACCGATGCAGGAATTATTCCGCAAGCGTCTTCCGGCGGAACAGTTTCAGATCGAAGTGGAACGCAACGGAGAAACCCGTAAAGCAGGTTCGAAGGACCTGGCGGATGATAACGAACAGCGTGCGCACCGCATTGCTTACAACTTCACCATCCGAAGCGCCGCTTGCGATGTGATCCGGTGCATCCTGCCCGCCGCAACACAGGCGAATCTGGGATTGGTCGGGAACGGACGATTTTTTTCCGGACTCATTTCCAAACTGCTCAGTCAGGACTTGAGCGAGGCGCAGGAACTGGCCGGGAGAATAAAGGAAGCGCTCGACTCGCAAATTCCGACATTCATTAAGCGTGCCGCAAAAAGAGAGTACCGAATAAGCATCGACCGCGCCATGCGTACGTTATGCGATGATTTATTCCAGGGGGTCGCCATTGAGTCTTCGCCCGAGGTGGTTCTGCTGGAAGACAAAAATGAGGATTATCCGGTCAATCTTCTGGCCTCGATGATCTTTCCATACGTTCAGCACCCCACCGAACAGATTCGCAGGATTGTCCGCACTTTGCCGGAAACAAAGCGTAATGAAATTTTTACGGTTTATATCGGAGAACGGCAATCGAAACGCGACCGCCCCGGTCGTGCGCTGGAATACGGCTATCCCATCAACTTCGATATCGTGGCCGGGTTTGCCGAATACCGCGATCTGCAGAGACACCGAATGCTGACCCAGCAAAGACAGGACATGGGGGTTTTGCTTGGCTACTCGATACCCGAAGAGATACAGGAAATCGGACAGGGAGAGATGGCGCAGGAATGTTTTGAGAGGGCAGAGAGTTTATATCATGATTTGATTCGAGCGGGTATGCGTGCCGAAGCGCAATATGCTTCCCTGTTCAATCATTTCATTCGGTGGAACATGGGAATGAACCTGAGGGAGCTGGGGCATTTTACGGAATTGCGTACGCAGAAGGCGGGACATCCCAAATACCGCAGGGTTTGCCAGACCATGACCAAACTGTACTTGAAGAAACATCCGGAAATGGAACCGGCATTGAAATTTGTCGATCACAACGATTACGATCAGGGAATCACCCGCGCTGAACAGGAAGCCCGCACCGCCCGCAAAAGCCTCGCCTCAGGTGTTTTTGACGACATGGACGAGTGATTTTTATCCCGAACAGAATGAAATGTCCGTGTAGAATTTTTCAAGTGTGCTTTTTATAGACCACTTGATTTCGGCCGCCATTCTTGGCTTCATAGAGGCATTGGTCGGCCTTTTTGACGACCTCGTCGATTTTCAGTCCTTTTTTGTTGTAGACGCTCAGGCCGAAGCTGATGGTGACAGGAATGGGTTTGCCGTCGTGGGTAAAGGATTCGTTTTCAATTTTGAGTCTTAATTTTTCGGCCAGAATCGCCCCGTTCTCCAGATCGGTTTCTGGGAGCAGGATGATAAATTCCTCGCCTCCCCAGCGCGATACCACATCCTGCTTTCGCGAGCTTTCTTTTAATATCCGGGCGATGCTGGTCAGAATATGATCGCCGGCATCGTGGCCGAAGGTATCGTTGATATTTTTAAAATGGTCGATGTCCCCAATGATCAGGGTAAAAGGTTTTTGATTCCGGTCGTACCGGATTTTCTCGTATTCCAGTTTTTCCGCCAGACCCCGGCGGTTGGGGAGATCGGTTAGGGGGTCGGTACGGACTGAAACTTCCAGTTTCTTTTTGAGGTCCAGCAATTCATGGATCAACAACTCCTGCTTTTCCTGGGCGACTTTTCGTTCGGTGATGTTTTCCAGAGTACCGAAAGTAATTTTCCCATTATCGTCAAATAGAAAGCGGGATCGCAATTGCACCCAGACCGACTTCTGGTCGGGCCGGATGATGCGGCATTCAATCGAAATTTCCCTTTCCTCACTGGCGGCCAGTTCCCAGGTACGGAACACCTCCTCTTTGTCGTCCGGGTGAATGGGTTGCCACCAGGGGTTCCCCAGAGTTTCGGCCATGGGGCGTCCGGTGATGATCTGCCAGGCCGGGTTGACATAGGTCATCAGGTCGTTGGGATCGGCGTGAAAGATTCCGATGGGCGAGGACTGACTGATTTCCCGGAACCGTTTTTCCCGCATGCGGAGTTGATTCTCCTGGGTTTTACGAGCGGTGTAATCGATCGCCAGTCCGTGATATCTCGTTACCTTCCCCGCCGCGTCCAGAACCGGGGTTTCGTGAACATCCAGCCATACCTTCTCGCCGCTTTTACTTTTGATTTCCACGCTGTAGGGTTTTATATGATTGCCACTGTACTGGGGGAACTCGGACCGTAATATCATTTCCTTGTTGGTCAAATGTTCCGTCAGGTATTTTTTCCAGTTTTTCTTGAACTCTGCCGGTTCGTAACCCAGAACCTGGATGATTTTCGGGCTGATGTAAGTCAGCGCGCCCTCCGCATTACGGGCAAAAAAATAGAATTTGAAGACTTTCTCAAAGATATTGAAAAATTGAGAAAAATCCTCGGCCAGGAGTTCTGTTTCCTGAATGTCAAAATTGAATTCTTCAGGCCGCATAATTGTTTAATCCTGGAGCGGAATTATTCAAAGCAAATATTTGCGCCATTTTAACAAATGTGGCGAAACAGGAGGCGGAAGGTTTTTCAGGTATTTTCATAGAATCATTCTAACCTCCAATATCCTTATTTTCAATGATTTTGGGGAGATTCGGGCTCCATGCAAGGTCAACTTCTGAGATATTTATTTTGTAAAACCAATAGGTTAAAGTTGTTTAACGATAGAGCGATGGGGGGGATGCAGTCGAACCCCTAGTCGCCAGTTATCATGGGTTCAGGTGGAGGAGGACGCCGGATGAACAGGAAAGAAACGTTTAGGGCGGGTAGCTTGGTTCATCGGAAGAGGGCAAACCTGGGCTGGCAGAAGAAAGACGGGGTTTGAAACTGTAAAATTTACAAAAAATCAAATTGAAAAATGGTCTTCAATCCGATTATATGCTAATCTTTGTGGCTTATTTGTCCAAGGTCAATTATTTTTGACTTGGTATTTGTCTTTATGATTCGTTTGCATTCCTGAGAATTTATTCCATGCAAGGGGTAATACAATGAAAATAGGAATTCCAAAAGAAGTTCATGCGGGTGAAAGACGGGTGGCCACCACTCCGGAAGTTGCCAGCCAGCTCATCAATAAACTGGGATTTGAAGTCGCCATCCAGGCTGGTGCTGGCGCGGAGGCTAATTTCTCCGACTCTGCGTATGCCGAGGTGGGAGTGACGGTGGTGCAGGACGTTAAATCCCTCTGGGACAGCAGTGACATTATTTTAAAGGTTCGTGCGCCGGAATATAATCCCGATTTGAAAAAAGAAGAAGTGGATTTGCTGCACAAGAATCAGATCCTGATTACCTTCCTGTGGCCCGCGCAAAATCCGGAATTACTGAAAAAACTGGCGGAAAAAGAAGTTACCGCGTTGGCGATGGACAGCGTCCCCCGTATTTCCCGGGCACAAAAGATGGACGCCCTCAGCTCCATGGCTAACATTGCCGGTTACCGCGCCATGGTCGAAGCCGCCCAGCATTTCGGACGCTTTTTTACCGGTCAGATTACCGCCGCAGGTAAAATCCCTCCGGCAAAAGTGATGGTGATCGGCGCAGGCGTTGCGGGGCTTTCGGCAATTGGCACTGCAGTCAGCATGGGTGCGATCGTCAGAGCGTTCGACACCCGGCCTGAAGTTAAAGAACAGGTCGAAAGTATGGACGCCGAATTTCTGGAGCTCGACTTTGAAGAAGAAGGCTCGGGTGCCGGCGGTTACGCCAAGGTAATGAGTAAAGAATTTATCGAAGCGGAAATGGCCCTGTTCGCGGAACAGGCGAAAGAAGTAGACATCATCATCACCACCGCACTGATTCCCGGCAAGCCGGCTCCGGAATTGATTACCGAAGATATGGTCAAGTCAATGAAAAACGGGAGCGTGATTGTCGACCTCGCCGCGGAGCAGGGTGGCAACTGCAAACTGACCCAGGCAGGAAAGGTGGTGCAGATTCACGGGGTTTCCCTGATCGGCTATACCGATCTGCCAAGCCGCCTGGCCACTCAATCCAGCCAGTTGTATGGCACCAACTTACGTCACCTGCTGACGGACATGTGTCCGGAGAAAGACGGCAAGGTGGTGGTGAATTTTGAGGATGAAGTGGTTCGCGGCGCTACCGTGGTCATGAGTGGCGAAATCACCTGGCCGCCGCCGGTACCCAAGTTGTCCGCCGCTCCGGCGCAAGCCAAGGAAGACGCCAAAGTCGCGCCCAAACCGCAAGAGGCAAAGCCGTCCTGGATGGGACCGGCGATGACATTCGGGATTGGCGGGTTGGCTTTGTTCGGGCTGGGTGCTGTGGCTCCGGCATCCTTCATGGCGCACTTCACCGTGTTTGTGCTGGCCTGCTTTGTGGGGTACATGGTGATCTGGAATGTTTCGCCGGCCTTGCATACACCGCTCATGAGTGTGACCAATGCGGTTAGTAGCATCATTGTCATCGGAGCAATACTTCAGATTGGTTCGGGAGAAAAATTGATCATGTTGTTGGCCGGGTTGGCCGTGCTGATCACCGCTATTAATATTGCAGGCGGATTCGCAGTGACGCGCCGCATGCTTGAAATGTTTCGCAAATAGGAGGCGAGGAGATGAATCCAGGAATCGTAACCGTCTCTTATATAGGGGCGACCATTCTTTTTATTCTGGCGCTGGGGGGACTCAGTAACCAGGAGACCGCACGGCGTGGAAATATTTACGGCATCATCGGTATGACCATCGCCCTGCTGGCGACCATATCGGGTGTCACCGGTAATTATGGAATTTTAATTGGCGGGTTGGCCATTGGCGGCGCCATTGGTTTTATTCTGGCGAAACGTGTCCAAATGACCGAAATGCCGGAACTGGTAGCCATCCTCCACAGTCTCGTGGGTCTGGCGGCGGTTCTGGTTGGTTTCGCCAACTTCTTGGGGCCTGCGCACCACACCGGTGTCGAGCTGACCATTCACGATATTGAAACCTACTTGGGAATCCTTATTGGTGCGGTCACTTTTTCGGGTTCCATCATTGCCTTCGGAAAGCTCAGCGGCAAGATTACCGGTAACCCGATGTTGATCCCGGGCCGGCACTGGTTTAATTTGGGCTTGCTCGCCGCTTCCGTTTATATCTGTAAAATGTTCGTCGACCAATCAGCAGCGGGTCATGGTGGCGGACTGGTTCCCTTGCTGATAATGACCGGTATCGCCTTGCTGTTCGGTATTCATATGGTCATGGCCATCGGCGGCGCGGATATGCCGGTGGTGGTATCCATGCTCAACAGTTATTCCGGTTGGGCGGCATCGGCGACCGGGTTCATGCTGAGCAACGATCTCCTGATCGTGACCGGCGCGCTGGTTGGAAGCAGCGGCGCCATCCTGAGTTACATCATGTGTCGAGCGATGAACCGCAAATTTTTGTCGGTAATCGCCGGTGGCTTCGGGACCACCTCGGGTGCTTCAGCGGCGGCAGAAGGCGAACAGGGCGAAGTGGTGGCGATGGAGCCTCATGAGGTGGCGCAATTGCTGAAAGATTCCAAGGAAGTCATGATTATCCCGGGTTACGGCATGGCCGTCGCCCAGGCCCAGCATATTGTTTATGAGATTACCAAAGCGCTCCGTGCCAAAAAAATAAACGTGCGCTTCGGGATTCATCCCGTGGCCGGTCGTATGCCGGGCCATATGAACGTTCTGCTGGCTGAGGCGCGGGTTCCCTACGACATCGTGTATGAAATGGATGAGATCAATGACGACTTTCCTAATATAGACGTGTCCATCGTCATCGGCGCTAACGATATCGTCAACCCTTCGGCGCAGACGGATCCCAACAGCCCGATCGCAGGCATGCCGGTGATGGAGTGCTGGAAGGGCCAGACCACTATCGTTCTGAAGCGCGGCATGGCCACCGGTTACGCCGGGGTGCAAAATCCGCTGTTCTTTAAAGAGAACACACGCATGCTGTTCGGCGACGCAGGCAAGAGCCTCGATGAGGTGTTCAAAGCCCTGTAAGTCTCCAAAGCATCTATAAAGGTAAATAATAAAAGCCACCCTGAGTTACGTCAGGGTGGCTTTTTGCGTTATGCATCTATATCCTCGCTTAGCCTAATTCCTGAAATGTGTAGTATCATGCCCAGAGAATGAAAAACAAAAATAACATTTATCTGGGGATGTTCCTGTTGGGGGTGACCGGTGTCCTGATCGGTGTCGTCCTGGAAAGCCTCGCGGCTTCGCTGGTAGCGGGAGCGCTGGGGACGATCATCGGCGGGTTCGTCGGATGGCTTGGCGGACGGCGCTATCTGGTCATCATCTGCCTGGGCGCGGTGATTGGCGGGGCCCTGGGATATCAGGCGGGAGATAAGGATATCCTGATCATGGCCGCCGGGTCCGGTGCCGCCATATCCGGATTCCTCGCCAACTTCGCAGAGTTGTTTCGGAGAAAAAAATGAGTGGCATGCGATGGATCCCCAGCCTTTTTTCTCCTCCCCTTACCAAGGGGAGGACTGAGGAGGGGTTATGAATAACCTCCCCTGTATCCCCTCCTTGGTAAGGAGGGGAATGATTTGGGCTGTCATTCCCTTATTTATTTTTATGATGGTTTCACAAGCCTCCTCCAAGAATGAATCTATGGTTCTCATTCCCGCAGGGGAATTTGAGATGGGATCGAAAGCGGCGGAAGACGAAACGCCTCATATAGCTCACCTCTCTGCTTTCTTCATCGACAAACACGAAGTCACCCAAGAACAGTTTGAGAAAGTGATGGGAAACAATCCGTCCGACTTCCACGGCAACAACCTGCCGGTCGAACAGGTCACCTGGTACGAGGCGCGGGACTATTGCCATAAAATCGGCAAGCGTCTGCCCACCGAAGCGGAATGGGAAAAAGCCGCGCGTGCCGGATCCGACACCGTTTATTACTGGGGAGATGAGATTGACGGCGATTACGCCTGGTACTGGGACAACTCGCAACGCACAACCCATCCCGTCGGTGGAACAAAGCCCAACGCCTTGGGCGTGCGCGATATGTCCGGCAACGTCTGGGAATGGGTGGCGGATTATTATGATGATGGTTACTACCCCGCAAGCCCGAAGGAGAATCCCCAGGGTCCCTTCACCAGCAAGTACCGCGTCATTCGCGGCGGGTCATGGCGCGACCTGCCGGATTTCCTCCGCACCACAAGGCGCAACTACGACCTCCCCGCCGGCCGTTTCAACCACATCGGCTTCCGTTGCGCTCAATCGGTTGAGAAACAATAAAGTAAAAGGAGAATTTTTAGAAGAATAATACCGGTTGACGTTATTAATGTCGCGCGTTATCATTTATTCAATTCAACGACACCGATTTTTGGTGCGCCAAAGACACCGTGCATGATTAAGTCGTTTAAATGTAAGGAAACCGAAAAGTTATTTAACCTGATAGGATCCAGGAAGTTTCCCTCTGAAATAATCCGATCAGCCCGTCGAAAATTGGAAATATTGGAAGCGGCATCGGCCTTGATCGATTTAAGGATTCCTCAATCCAATCATTTGGAAAAACTGAAGGGCGACCGAGAGGGTCAGTACAGCATACGTATAAATTTGCAGTGGCGCATCTGTTTTATCTGGAACAATGGAGATGCGTTTGATGTGGAGATTGTGGATTATCATTAGGATAAATCATGAGTAAAACAAAGAAACTGTTAAGTCCAATTCATCCAGGGGAAATTCTGCTGGAAGAGTTTTTGAAGCCGATGGAAATCAGCCAGTACCGTTTGGCGAAGGATATCAGTGTTCCTCCACGCCGGATTAACGAGATTATTCATGAAAAGCGGGGGGTCAGTCCCGACACGGCTCTGAGGTTATCGCGATACTTCGGGACCTCGGAAAGCTTTTGGGCTAATCTTCAATCGCGCTATGATCTTCAATGTGAAAAACAAAAATTGAAAACTAGGCTCTTGCGGGAAGTTAAGGTGCTTTCTGCGTAATTGGTTGGATTAACTATACATATCCGCGACGAAATCGCCATAGCCGTTATAGAGCTGGGTGAGGCGGATTTCTTTGGTGCCGATCATTTCCTCTTTGGTTTGTGGCCAGCGGGGATGCGGCACGCCAGGGTCGACATTGGCGGTGAATCCGTATTCCTGCGGTTGCACGGTGTTCCAGAATGTTTTGGGTTTATAATCGACCAACTCGATGCGCTGGATCGCCTTGATGCTTTTGAACCCGTATTTCCAAGGCACCACCAGCCGCACCGGCGCGCCGTGTTGTTTCGGAAGGGGGTGGCCGTAAACCCCCGTTGCAAGAATCGTCAATTCATTCATGGCTTCCTTCACCGTAAGCGCTTCGGAGTAGGGCCAGGGCTGCCAGAACGCGATCTGCCCCTGCGCGGTGAACGGTTCATGAAACGAAACCAGGCGGACGTATTTTGCCTGCGATTTGGGTCGTACGTCATCGAGAAGCGCCTTCAACGGAAATCCCGTCCAAGGCACCGCCATCGCCCACGCCTCCACGCACCGGTGGCGGTAAAACCGTTCTTCCAGTGAAAACTGTTTAAGTAAATCATCCAGATCGTAGGTTTTCGGATTTTCAACCAGTCCCGTTACCTCTACCTGCCACGGCCTCGTTTTCAGTTTCTGGGCGTGATGGTCCACATCTTCCTTGACCTCGCTGAACTCGTAGTAATTGTTGTAACTGGCGGCCACCGCTTCTTCGGTAATCCGCCGATCCAGCTTGAAGCGAGTCACGCGCGTGGCGGGGTACAGTTTCTTTTCGAGCGGGGTGAGGTTCGTTTCCGGATGGGCATTGGTGACTTCCGCCGAACCTGGAGCGCATCCGAACAGCATACTGGCCGAAAACGCGCCGACCCAGCCCATCGCCTGCAGAACCTCGCGCCGGTTCATGAAAATGGATTCCGGGGTAAGCTCATGCTCCGGCAGTTCCCAGCCTTTTGGAATTTTAATGTGATGAGTCATAGTATTAAAAAAATTTAAACATAGATTCTTCGCTAACGCTCAGAATGACAGAGAAATATGTACTGTCATCCTGAGGAGCCAACGGCGACGAAGGATCTATGTTTTATTTTTCCCCATAAAAGGAAAACTACTTTTTTATTCGTGTTTATCGGTGTTCATCTGTGATTAATTAAATTATTTCTCGCCCACCCAGTCGTCGATGCCTTTCAGGTACGGTTTGGAACCTTTCACCACGGGCAGGGCGATCACCTCCGGCACGTCGTAACTGTGGTGCTCCACCACCCACTCCTCCAGTTCGTCGAACCGGTCACCGCGGGTTTTGGCGATCAACAGAAACTCGGTATCGACGCACAACTGGTTTTCCCAATAGTAGGTCGACTTTACCCCCGGCACGCTGTTGACGCAGAATGCGAGTTTGGCTTCCACCAGTCCGCGGCTCAATGTGTCGGCTTCTTCCTGTGAAGAGGCAGTGATGAGAACGACGATGTGCGAATCCATAGAATACCAAAATCAAAAAATGTATTTGATCAGCATGAATCCCGCGAACAAGAGGACGAGAAAAACAATACTGAGGATGTTGAAATATTTTTCAATGAATACTTTGATCGGGGCGCCGAATTTGTAAATCAGTCCGGCGACAATGAAAAACCGCGCCGACCGGCTGATCAGCGAAGCCAGCACGAACACCGGGAAA
>JAOUPX010000190.1 GCA_029879645.1 Nitrospinota bacterium | reverse complement strand
TGCCTGCTGGTGTCGAGCGGCGATGAAACGGCTTACCTGCAGGCGGAATACCTCATGAAACGCGATCGCGTGAAATACAAGGATACGGCTTACATCAATACGGTGGAAAGCGATCTCAATGCTTCCCGAGCCGTGGCGCGTCTCGGATTCAAACCGCAGTTGGCCCCCGTCGGCGATAAGTGGGTGTTGTTGCGCATCGCTTTGCTGATCATAGAAACCCGGTTGCAGGGTTTTAAGGGTTCAAAGGCGGCGGCGCTTAAAAAGCAATTGGCACGCTTGAAACAATCCGAATCGCCGGATGCTTCTGCTCTGCAGAATCTGGAGGAACAGCTGGATCGGGATCACATCGGAAACCACGGATTCAGGGATTTTCCTTTTGCCGTGGGGAGTGAGGAGACAGGGCATAACATTACCCTGGGTTGGATGAAGGAAGGAGACGAACGCCAGCCGGTATTCTGCGGCAACGGATTGAAAAGCGCGTTGAATACCTTCGCCGCGACCCAGTACCTTCTGGCCGATCAACCGGTGGCCGGGTACTACGCGCGTCTGGAGAAACCATTTGCTCCCGGATTCAAAGGCACCCTGTATGCCTATTACATCCATCAGGAAAATTTTCATAACGGCTCCGCCGTCTGGCACCGTATCCGCAAATGCATTATGAAGGAAGGGCGCGATCGCGGGTACTCGGGACGGGTGATCCCGTTTCGAGAGGACAAGGACATGCTGTACATTTCCCTTGTGTCACCGAAGGGGAGCCAGGCGGGAGTGTTTGTCCGCAATTCCGGGACCGAGAACAAGATCAGCGTCAACCTGCGCGGGGCCAGGGGCGATGCCCCGGCACTGAAAGGGATCGGTGAACAGGCGGTGCGCATCCTGTTTGCGTCACTCAAAAATCAGAACAGCCACCATTATAAAATAGAGTTGGACCTGCTCAGCCGCATCGCCGCCAAACCGGTCAGCGAATCGCAAATCGAAGAGGCCGAACAGCGGGTGCTGATGGAGATGGCCAAACAAAAGCTGGTGTCGCCGTCATCCAAAGGCTGGCGGCTGACACCGCTGGGATCGTGGTATATTAAAAGTTCGCCGGAATAGCCCGGCGGTATGATTAAGCCGTACTGCGGTTAAAGTGTTATGGACCTGAAAAATTTTTACACGCATTTAGATGAATATGCCTACCGGGAATGGTTCGAAGGCATTGAAACGCCCTGGCAACCGCTGGATGCACTTCAGCAATCCGTGAGCGATGCCCTCGACGGTTTGCAGGACGTTCGTAAGGTGTCCTCCTTCGACGGCTTGATGCTGGCGAAAAACGATACCCTGTCACGGCTGAACGAACCGGCGTGTTATGTCGAGCGGTGGGTGGAGATTGAAGAGCCCGTCCTTCTGGAACCGTTGGGTATCTATTTGGACAAGGGTACCGTGCTGGAACCGTCGGCCCTTATCAAGGGACCCGCCCTCATCGGCAAAGGATGCGAAATTCGCCAGGGTGCCTACCTGCGCGGCAACGTGGTGGTGGGCGATCATTGTGTCATCGGCCACAACACGGAAATCAAAAACAGCATCCTCATGAACCACACCGAAGTGGGGCATTTCAATTACATCGGCGACAGCATCATTGGCAGTTACGTCAACCTCGGCGCCGGGTCGCGCCTGGCCAATCTCGAGTTCCGGTCACCTGAAGATAAGCGGGACATGCTGTTTCCACGCATCCTGATGGAGGTGGACGGCAGTGAAATCCACACCGGACGGTCCAAGTTCGGCGCGGTGCTGGGCGATTATGTGGAGGTTGGATGCAACGCCGTGTTGTGCCCCGCCGTTTTGCTGGGCAAAGAATCGTGGGTGTATCCCAACATCACCGTGCCCAAAGGTTATTATCCCCCGCTAACCCGCCTCGCCCCAGCCGACCGCAAAATCAAACCCAGATAAGCGCCTCGCGCTCATTATCAGAAAATTTTAACCTGCGATCCCTGTTTGCCCTCAGGGAACACGGTGGAGACGGGAATGGGGATCGTACTCCAGATCGTCCCTCAGCACGTCCTCCACGGCCTGGC
The DNA here is from genome assembly GCA_029879645.1 of Nitrospinota bacterium. Lineage (GTDB taxonomy): Bacteria > Nitrospinota > Nitrospinia > Nitrospinales > Nitrospinaceae > SZUA-226. Next base: position 1,249 of record JAOUPX010000190.1, on the reverse strand, counting down.
CTTTAAACATCCTGTCAAAAACTTCCCGGATGATGGTGTTGTCCTCCAGCAGGTCCCCTTCAAAATAGGCATGGCTGTCGTCAACCCCATCAGCGTGGGTAAAGTCCAGGTAGACCGCTTTGCTGGACAGCAGGTTCTTGGTGTAATGTCCGAGCCGGGCCTTTTGCTCTTTGCCGAATTTAACCCGGGAGGCGGCCAGGGCCTTGTCGTCTTCATTGATGGTGATATAAATGCGCTTGCGGTGCGCGATGCGGTCCACCCACTGCGCGTGGTCTTCGTTGTTGGCATCGGCGGCCATGAGGACAACGTTGTCGAAGATCAGAGTTTCACCTTCGTACACGGTAGAGTTCATGAGGTTTTTGAGCAGATAGTTGCCCATGCTGTGAAGGGCCATATTAAAGGTAAAGTTACATTTCTCTCTTTCGCTTTCCTTTTTTCTGGCGTTTTCTTCCTCTATTTTCTTTAAATGGTCGGTGAGGTATTCATTCAGCTTTTCCAGGCACCGGTCGAGGGCGTTGACCGATAATTTGGCTTCATGTTTTTGAGAGCGGTAATTGGTGGCACCGCGTAGACCCTCGTCCGCCGGCCAGGAAAAGGCAATCACCTCGACGTCGAATTCCTTTTGAAAATTCATGCATCTCTCGACCACGTCGTCGATCACGTTGTTGAATCCGTGAACAAAGAACAGGCAGTTTCTGTTCCTTTTGCGCATTCGGTTGATGAGTTCGATAAACAGCCTTCTGCTGGGATGTTTGGCCTTGTCGAGAGGTTTCCTGGATTGGGGTTCTTTGATGATTTCCATATTCCATTTTTTTGCAGAACCCGTAACCCTGGCCAGCCGCAATTCGTCCGGGGCTTTCTCGTTGAACACTTTACCGAAGCCGACTTCCCTGTTGTCCTTGGATTTGAGGACATTTCGGTTGGTGACGATATAAATCGTTTGCTCTTGTCCGCTCATAGATTGGTACCCCCTTCATTTTAAAGCTGGTTTGAGATAGCACCTTTTGCTGATCACGAAATATTATCGAGTCACCATAATTATCATTTGTATATCATTTATATTAGAAAGTAGCATTAATCTCTAAAGGGAGCTGATTCTTGAGTCGTGTTTGACAGTCCTAATAAAAGGTGTTTTAATCGATGGTTTAATATGCGCGAGGGTGGCGGAACTGGCAGACGCGCTGGATTTAGGATCCAGTGGGCAACCGTGGGGGTTCGAATCCCCCCCTTCGCATTGGAAACTCAACCT
>JAOUPX010000018.1 GCA_029879645.1 Nitrospinota bacterium | reverse complement strand
TTGGATCAGGCCATTAAGCATATAGAAAACAAGAATTTTGTAGTGGCGCAACTGAATTTGAACATGGTATTGAGTCTTTACCCCAATCATTTTCTTGCCCGGGTTTACCGGGGTCGCATTTACCTACGCCAAAAGCAATACCGGTTGGCTTCTGAAGATTTCCTGCAGGCTAACCGAATCAGCCCATTCCGTTTCACTCATTACCGGTTGTATCGCGAATATCTGGAGTCGGTCGGTGAAAACTCCCGATATGGTGAGGGGCATTCGCCGGCCAATTGGATGGGGCGGTTGAAGGAGTTTCCCAAGGCTCCGGACGCCAAGGGATATGATGGCGCAGAAGCTTCTGAATCCAAATCGGTTTTTGAAGATTCCATGGATTTCGATGAAGAGAGCTTTGTAGTCAATCAGGATCTTGATTTAACTGATAGTGATCGGGATAAATTCGGAGATATGGGGCCTATTACTTCTCAGGAGGCGGCGGAGGCTGACTGGGACCATGTTCTTAAAAAACTGATTTCGTGATCCCTGCCTAGAATTTCTTCCCTGTAATTAAAAGTTCGGTCATCTGTTGTGTCGGAATGGGTTTGCTGAACAGGTAACCCTGCGCTTCGTCACAATTCAACTCCTGCAGATATTCCTTTTGTTCCACAGTTTCCACTCCTTCGGCGATGGTTTTCATATTGAGACTTTGTGCGAGGGTAACGATGGCTTTGGTGATTGCGGAATTGGTCTGCAGATTGTAATCCTTTACGAAAGTCCGGTCGATCTTCAGGTAGTCCAGCGGCAGGTTCTTGAGATAATTGAGAGAGGAAAAGCCGGTTCCAAAGTCGTCGATGGAAATTTTGATGCCCAGCTCACTGAGTTTCTTCAATATCGCCACTGCCAGAGTGGTGTCCTGCATTAATACGCTTTCGGTAATTTCCAGTTCAAGCTGGTGTGGCGGGATTCCTGTCTGCTCTAAAACCTTGGTGATCTCGGTGACCAGGTTGGGATGGGTAAATTGAATAACCGATAGATTGACGGATATGGGGACCTCAGGTAAACCCGCCTCTCGCCACCGTTTGGCTTGCTCGCAGGCGGTTAACAGAACCCAATGCCCCAGTTGAATAATGAGCCGGGTTTCTTCCGCAACAGGAATGAACTGGTTGGGCATCACCATTCCCAATTCCGGACTGTCCCAACGCAGGAGAGCTTCCATACCCGCAATTTGGCCGGACTTGAGATTGATCTTGGGCTGGTAATGCAGCTCAAACTCCTCTCGATCCAGGGCCTTCCGCATATTTTTTTCTACCGCCAGCCGTTCCATCGCCTTGAAGTTCATCGACGGCGTATATAACTCGAAGGTATTTCTCCCTCTTTCCTTGGCCCGGTACATGGCCAGATCAGAATTTTTGAGGAGAGTTCGAATTTCCATTCCATCATCGGGAAAAATAGAGATGCCAATACTGCAACCGATGTACAGCTCGTTGTCACCAATTTTAAATGCCGGGGCCATGGAAGCGAGAATTTTTTCAGCCAGTTTTGCGGTATGATCGGCATCGGTCAGGCCGGGAATGAGTACGATAAACTCATCGCCCCCCATGCGTGCCACTGTATCCTGTTTACGCAGGATTTCTTTCATTCTAAGGGAAACCTGCTGGAGTAGCTGATCGCCGGCTTCATGTCCCAGGGAGTCATTGATGGTTTTGAAATGGTCCAGATCCAGGAAGAGAATGGCGACCTTTTGGTTATTGCGGGAGGCATTGGCCACTGCCACCGCCAGACGGTCATTGAGCAGGTTTCGGTTGGGCAAACCCGTCAGTGAATCGTAATAGGCCATTTGCCGGATGGTGTTTTCCATTTGCTTGCGTTCGGTAATATCTTGTACCCAGACCAGAATTTCGGGCTGGGAACCGCCGGGGCCAACCAGCTGGAGTTTGCACTCGGCCGGATAGGTGGTGCCGTCTTTTCTTTTGAGAGCGGTTTCGAAGGAAACCATGGGACGGATTTTATTGATGAGAGAATCGCACATCCGTGTTAATTTTCCCGGATCCAAATGCGGTGCAAGTTCGATAAATGTGGTTTGTTTGATTTCTTCTGGAGTGAAACCGGTATCCATGCAAGCGAGTGAATTGGCTTTAATAAACTGGAACGTTTTCGGATCAAACACCAGGACTTCCCGGTAATGCTCGTCGAGAGAAATGACTGTATCCTCTGTGGAGGAATGCCCATTGAAATCCTGTCTGACGTGTGTTGATGAAGTCAGCCCGGTTGAAATTTTACGGGAACGGGCCGACAAGGTTTTCATGATGGCCATCAGGGCCTGGGGTTGGGTGGCAAAATATTCCTGAAACTGGGATTCGTTGATTTCCAGAAGAACCGATGGAACCAGGGTTCTTGCCCCGGCTGTTCTGGGAACGGATTCAATCAGCGACATTTCGCCAAAAAAAGTTCCCGGCAACATGCTGGTCAATGAATTTTCTCCTTGGTAGATCAGGATTTCTCCTTCAAGGACGATATACATTGCGGTTCCCGGATCCCCTTCCTCGAAGATAACGGAATCCGGTTTCAGGGAAACTTCCTTGCTTTCCTGGGCCAGCCGCTCCAAAGTGGACTCGTGAAAAAAACTGAGGACGTCGATGGTCTTCAGGATTTCCTTTTTTTTGTCAGGTTCTATGAAGTAGACGGGTTCTGGCATCTAAAGGTTGTTATATATAACAGTTAAAGTGTTTGTAATTTACTTGTTTATTTAGTTTAGCAGATAAAATCATTTGCGCCAGTTGTTAAACCCGTTAGAGATAGAATTAACGGAAAAATCCCGCTTTTCCAGAAATATGCTTGCGGCAATCTAACATATTGAAAATAAAAGGTTAATCTCGTATCAGTCGGAGCGGTGAGTAATTTTAGATTTTGAGGGAAAACGGTGGGGGGATCTATTGGAGTCTGATAACAAGGAAGCAGAGGGTACCCGCCAAGGTTAATGGAAGCAACATTGGCAATGGCTTCTCTAGGGAGGTTCAACCTTGACGGGCCCCACTTTTTAAAGCACTAACTAACAGGAAACACCACCTAGTGTAGAGACCTCCTAATCCCGGAAATATTCCCGAAAACTAATCCTGGAGGTTGGGGGTAGTGGAAAAGCTATGAAACGGGATGGAGGGATTGGCACCGAAAAGGCTTGCTCAGGGGTTTTAGTGGGGTGGGGGGGGAAGGGGGGGTACCAGCCTTCGGGGTAAAATTTGACCCCTACTTCAAAGTTATGAAATTCAATAAAATCGTTTGAAAACTCGGAGTAATCGGGTGCGTAATAATTGACATAACGGTAGCCTACAAGGATATCGGTGTCTTCCCCCGCTTCCAGAAGAATCCCTAATAGACCCTGGAAGGCCAGGGATGAGGGATTACTCTTGGGCAGTCCGGAGGGGATTCCATCGATGTTCTTTAAATCCAGTTCATGGAGGGCCATGCCGATTCCCGCGCCCACATAAGGGGTTATCCACGATTTTCCTCGAAAATCCCGGGCTACATTGATAAAAGCGGTGTGGACGATCAAATCGCCATCCAGATTGGCGGAACCGCCGGTTCCGTTGATATTGTCCAGAGCCACCGCCCTTCGGGAGAGTTCGAGCTCGGTCCTCCAATTGGAATCAAACAACCACCCGCCGGTAAGGGACAAACCGTAACCGACATTCGTGATGATTTCTGCACCGCTAACAAAAGCGGCATTTGGGGAGCCGGTGCCTTCATCGACTTTGGAGTTTCTGGCGCCCGTCATCATAGCGCTCAAACCGAAGTAAGGTTGCCCATCCCAAACGCTTTCCGCCAATGCGGAGGTGTTAAATCCCATCAGAAGAAATAGAACGATAACTCCCTGGAAAGTTTTTCTTCGGAATAAAGTCGACATGGATTTTAATTTGGAAAAAACAGGATTAAGCTAATACGCTGGGCTGAAATAAAGTCAATCTGAATAAATACGGACGCAAAAAAATAGGCCGAAAAGGGGGAGGCTCAGGCAAAGCCCCCTTCATCGGTCCCGTCAGCATGCTGATTGAGATAGGCCACCAATTGGGTCCGGGAATTGACTTCCAGCTTTTTGTGGATTTTTTTGAGATGGGTTTTAACAGTATGGGCGCTGATGAAAAGCCGCTCTGCAATTTCATTGCGACCCAGACCGTCATGAATCAAACAGCAGATTTCCATTTCTCGCCAGGTCAAGCCGGCCTTTTCGATTAGGCGGTTGGATTTAGTAAAGGGATCGGCGGCGGGATGAATGCGTAGCAGCCAAAGATCCGATTCATTTAAACCCTCTGCTTCCAGAGGAATCAGGTACAGCTTGTAGGTTCCTTGGGGGAGAGTGAAAAAGGAAACTTCCTTACCCCCGGGATCCGATTTTTCAATATCGGACGACTCCAGTTTCGCCTGCTCTTTTTCTATTATTTTGAGTAGATTTCCGGGGAGCTCGGCCCCGGAAGTTGTATCAAAAATTTCACGGAATGCCGGATTAGAGGTAACTATTTTACGGTCGCCATTAACTACAGCGATTCCAGAGGACGATTTCAGTAAACCCTGGACCATTGCCTGGGACTTAACGAGTTCCTCCTCCAGCATCACGGATTTAATTTTAAACGCGAGAAAAGGAAAAAGAGTTTGCGCGTTATTCTCGTCTCTCAATATGATCTGCTCGCTGACGTCATTTTGAACCAACAGGAATTTGGCCAGGGGATCGTTTGCGAGGTACTTTCTTATGGCTTGCTGGTCCCGAGGGCTCAATCCGGAACAGCCTAATAATGGTGGAGGATCTGTTTCCGATATGTGTATAGAGAAATGTCGGAAATCTTCCTCAAAGGCGGGATAGATATGGTCCTTGATTGTTTTTATCAGTTCGCCGCGTGTTCTACACTTCAGCAATACCTTAAACGCTTCCTGCAAAGTAAAATCCCCGGAGTTTCTTATTGATCCAGAATTTTCAATATTTGTGTTCATAACCAATGTCAGGAATACAGGATTGTTTATTAAACCTTTGGAGGTCAGATAATAATTGAATTTTAAGGGGATGTCAAAATAAACCCCTTTATTTCATCTTATTGGGGTAGTAGGGGGTTGTTTTCATAAGTGAGCTGGATAACAAATATTTGCAGGAAATGGATTTTATAATAATCAGGGTTTTGGCTATCAGAATCGGAAAAAATACAAGCCAATGGGCAACGTTGGATTACATGAGAAAAGTTACAATGTAATCACTCTCTCCTTAATATTTTAAAATCAATTAGTTAGTGAGTTTTAGCGGGATTTGGAGTCTCCTCCCCCAATCTCTCTGGGGAATATTACCTACTGAGGATGAACTCGACAAAGTCTGAAGTATGTAAAGTAATAGCCGGCTCTGGTGAATCGCGAGCTCCTCTGAATTTCATCATAAAAATACCCTCAATGGGGTATTGCTTGTGGGGTCTGTGGAAATTAAACTTACATCTACTTTAGACTAAAAATGGTGAATGTAAACTAAAGCTTCACTGGTTGAAACTGATATTCAGTACAGATCAAATCGGTGAGGTGGACTTGGGTGGAGCGAGATAGATAATCCATTCGCTTCTGGAAAAGTGATATGAATGAGTTAATTCGGCAGAATCGGTTACTGGCCAACATTATTTTAACAGTGGTGACTTCCTTGATATTCCAAGGGGGGCCGTTGGCTGAAACACCGCGTGCTTCCCTGTCGAAGGTTAACTTGTCTCCCGCTTCAGGATTTCAAATCAATAAAGGGGTTGTGGGTCAAAAGGTTCGCAACCACTTGCGGAAAAATTGTGTTGGGGCAAAGGATTCCGCGTTAACCGTTGTAGAGGCGGGATTTTCGGGGACCCAGTCTGGTGAGGAAAAAATTGGATAAGGTGGTTGCGGGGGGCGATCATCTTTTTGAAAAATTATTAGCGGTTGGGAGGGAGTAAAAAATGAAAAATTTGATTGATAATTTAAAAAGGAAAATAACGCGACCGGCCCTTATGTTCATGATTCTTACAGTGATTGTTTGTCCGTGAAGTTACCTCAGAATTACATGGATTGCATTGTTGATGTAATGGTCAAATAGCACATCTTTGGTTTTGGTTAAAGCTCCTGAAATTTCAGAGGCTCATTCTTACCCCGTCCAATGTTTACGAGTTTATGTAAGGGTCCATAGAAGGAATATGTTCCATGTTGGGGGGCATGGTACAATCTTTTTATGGACCCTTTAGTTTTTCAACGTGTATGGACCCTTATCGGATATGCCTTGATCCTTTCAGTGGTCATCCTTTCGCTTACACCGTCAACTCCCTTTCCTGCAGAAATTCCTTTTATTGACAAGTTTTATCATTTGCTGGCCTATTCAGTTCTGATGCTCTGGTTTGCCCAGCTTTATCCCAAGTCCCGTTATATCCGGTTGGTGTTAGGGTTGATTGCTTTGGGAATCGTGTTGGAATTAGCGCAAGCGAAAACAGGTGTTCGGAGTGGAGAGGTTTGGGATGCCGTGGCGGGTGGGTTGGGAGTGATTCTGAGCTGGGGTTTGGCCGTCAGCGGAATGAATTCCCTGCTTCATAAATTTGAAGGCTGGTGCCTGAAACCTGGCGATGAATAATATTGGATCGGGTCTGACTTTGAGAGTCCTATCGATTTAATACCTCTTTGCGGTTTAATCCGACAAGGTTTAAATCGTTTTCGATCATCATTTCGACCAGTTCCTGGAACGAGGTTTTTGGTGCCCAGCCCAGTTGAGTTTTTGCCTTGGTGCAATCGCCCAACAAAGTTTCAACTTCCGCCGGACGGAAATATTTAGGATTCACGTCCACCAATACTTTGCCGCTGGCTTTGTCGACGGCTTTTTCCTCCACCCCCGACCCCTGCCATTCCAGCTCGATTCCGCAGTAATCAAAAGCAATGTTGACAAATTCCCTGACTGTTTTTTGTTCACCTGTGGCCAGCACGTAATCGTCCGGCTGGTCCTGCTGAAGCATCAACCACATTCCCTCAACGTAATCCTTGGCATAACCCCAGTCCCGTTTGGCGTCCATGTTTCCCAACGAAAGTTTGTCCAGTTTTCCCCGCAGAATTTGAGCCAATGTGAGGGTTATCTTGCGGGTCACAAAGTTTTCACCGCGGCGAGGCGACTCGTGATTGAACAGGATGCCACTGCATGCGAACAGGTCGTAGGCTTCCCGGTAGTTAATGGTAATCCAATGAGCGTAGAGTTTGGCGACCCCGTAAGGACTCCGTGGATAAAAAGGGGTGGTTTCTTTTTGCGGCGTTTCCATCACTTTGCCGTACAGTTCGCTGGTGGAAGCCTGATAGAAACGGGTTTTATCTTTTAATCCCATGCTGTTGATAGAGTCCAGTATGCGGAGAGTTCCCAGGGCATCCACCTGGGCGGTATAGTCGGGAGTGGCAAAACTGACCGCGACATGGCTTTGCGCCGCCAGGTTGTACACTTCATCGGGCCGAATCATGGCGATCAGCTTGTTGAGGCTGGACGAGTCCGTCATGTCTCCGTAATGCAACTGGAACTGTCCCGAGGTCTTGGTCTTCTGACGAATATCCTCAATGCGGCCTCGATTAAAAAAAGAAGAGCGGCGAACCAATCCATGTACCTCATAGCCTTTTTCCAGAAGTAATTCTGAAAGATAAGAGCCGTCCTGCCCGGTCACCCCTGTGATAAAAGCTTTCTTCATCAATGCGTATCCTCGTGAAAAATTTGAGTATGCTTCTTATAAAGAAAAATATATCCTTAATCTATTATTGCAGTAGACTTTGAAAATATTCAAGGTCCGACTTCACCATTTCCCGCACCATATTCTGGAAGGACATCCTGGGCGTCCAGTCCAGTTGGGAGCGAATTTTATCAGCATTGCCCACTAGCGGAATCTCCTCTTTGGCCCGATAAAAGTTCTGATCGATGACCAGGTAATCCTCATAACTTAAGTCCAGTTCTCCAAACGCCAGCTCCAGAAATTCACGGACCGAGTGTGTGATTCCTGTGGCGATGACGTAGTGATCCGGGTTGTCGGCGCGTAACATGGCATGCATGGCGGTCACGGTGTCTCCGGCGTATCCCCAGTCTCTTTCAGCATCAATGTTTCCCAGGTGGATTTCCGTTTCCATGCCCAGTTTGATCTTAGCCGCTGTGGAAGTGATTTTGCGTGTGACAAACCGGCTGCCCCGCCGGGGAGATTCATGGTTGTACAAAACCCCGGTACAGGCGAACAGGCCAAGATGATCCCGATAATACCGAACCAAGTCATGCCCAATCACCTTGGACACACCATAAATCGAACGGGGATTGAAAGGAGTGCTTTCATCCTGCGGCGATTCCGAAACCTTACCGAACATCTCCGCAGATCCTGCGAAAAAGAACCGGCCCTCCGGAGCATGTGTTTTTAAGGCCATCAGCAGATGGTGGGTACTTTGCGTGTTGACTCTTAGAATGTGCGATTCGTCCTCCAGTGAATTGAAAACAAATGTTTCAGCGGCGAGGTGATAGCATTCATCGGGCTGAATGGTTCGGACGACTCCTTCAAGGCCATGATAATCGTCCAGCGCTGCGGCATGAAGGAACAGCTTGTCCCGGAAAGGTTGGATGCGCCAAAAGGATAAATCTCCTTCGGAACCTGAATCCGGGCGTATAAGACCGTGAACTTCATACCCCTGGGCCAGCAGATGTTCAGCGAGGTAGCTTCCATCCTGCCCGGTGATGCCTGTGATCAAAGCCTTTTTCATAAAATCGACTTAATGTTTGCAGAGGCCGGAACAGGGTTCTGCCTGCCGTTAATGATCCTCGGCCCGTTTGCAAATGAACAGTTGGATATCCCCGAAGCTGAAGGGAATCATGATGTTTTTAAGGGAAGTCTGGGCGATCTTTTCACCCAGAAACTTTGCCCCAAATACGCCCAGCGCATCCAGTTTGAAGAACAAATACTCCAGAGTAATGATATGCGTGTATTTCTGATGATGCACCAGTTCCAGTCCAGCTTTTTTGAGTAATTGCTTCATGGCATCCAGTGTAAAGTAGTACAAATGCATGTCCATATACCAGGGCCATCTCTCTTTCAGAATTTTTGGATACCAGTTGTCGATAAATAATGTGGAAAAGGCGAATACCCCGCCGGGATTCAAGCGGGAATGAATCAATTGCATTTCCTCAATGGGATGAGGCAGGTGTTCCATCACGTCCCACATGGTAATGACATCGAAAGAACCCTCATCTCCCGGCAGTTCCTTGAGTGTGCCCTGATAAACCCGTTCCTGCATCACCTCTTCCGAATACCGCGCCGCCCATTTGGAAGGTTCCACTCCAAGGGTTCGAAAGCCGTTTTCACGAGCCACCTTGAGTGAAACCCCGCAATAGGACCCGATATCCAGCAGCCTTCCGGAAGCCGGGATAAAGGGTTTTAATTTGTCAAAATTGTATCGGAAGGTTTTGAAGCGTGAGTCGATATTTTTTAAATACGTCTGGTCCTCGACATCTGAATAAAAGCTGAGAAGTTTTTCCGCATCATGTCGTGTTTCGTTGAACACCAGGCCGCAACACAGGCATTTTAGAATTCTGCCGTGAGTCCGGTGATTGGCGCTTGTGCACTGGTAAACCGAGGCATCCTCGTTTTCCGCGTAATTGGCCGGAAACAATTCCATTTTGAAAGTCGATCCGCAATTTTCGCAGGACTGGGATTTGTTTTTTAGTTTGTTTGGTTGATAAACCGCAAACGGGATGACAAACAGCCTTCGGTAAAACAGCCGGATGATATTGTAAATGGCTTTGTAAATTTCACGCTTGGAAATTTTAGAGGCCCCGGCCCGCCGGTCCTCAAAATGGATGGGGAATTCAGCCATTCTTCGCGTGGCCTGCCGTACTACAAATATGGATTCCATGAAAAAGGAATAACCATCAGACCAGATGGAATTCAAATCCATTTGCTTTAAAAGGCCAAGAGAAAATCCGCGGTATGAGGTGGTGGCCTCATGAGTCGGTATTCCCAGAAGATATCGCGCCAGAGTGTTGGCCGTTTTGCTGATCAGGGTCCGGACAAAACCGTAATCGCAGCGGCCGCCTTTGGTGTAACGGGAACCGATCACGAAGTCGTTGTCTTCCAAAAGCTGCCTCATGACGCGCAGGTATTTTGGATTATGCGAAAAGTCGGCATCCATGGTGATGAGATAATCGTACTCATGGTGAAGGGCATATTTCATGGCCAACAGGTGAGCCGTTCCCAGACCTAGTTTGGACGGGCGGTGGATGACGTGGATGTTAGAATTGTTGGCAGAGAGTAAATCCAAAAGCGTGCCGGTTCCGTCGGGGGAATTGTCGTCGACTATGAGAATTTCCGCTTCTGGGAGATTGTTGAAAATACCTTCGATGATATTTTCGACATTGTCTACTTCATTATATGTAGCGGTAAAAACCAGAGTTTTTGGCATGGAACTCCGACTGTCTGGAGACAGGAAAAAGTTTCAGTGAAGGTCTGAAAGCCGAACGATCTTTAAAATATTTTAGACACCTGTCTTTTTATTATAGGGGCAAAATTTCAGGAAAACAGTTTTAATTTGTTGATTATAGAGGCTTTATTTTTCGAGGATTTAAGGGGAGTGGGTGTTTACCGGCTCAAACAATATTTAAGCGTCTCCTCCCAGTCAGGCAGGGTGATCCCGAAGGCCGACTTCAGCTTTTCCGTTGATAGAACTGAATTGTGTGGACGTTTGGCGGCGGTAGGATACTCCGACGTAGGAATCGGAATCAATTGGGTGGCCAACGGCGAAGGGGATGTTTCCAGAATAGCCTTAGCGAAACCGAACCAGCTGGTTTGACCGGAACAGACCAGGTTGTACAAACCCGAAGCCCGCTCGAAGTGCGAAAGATCCCCCGGCGAATTCTGAGGCAGGACCTGGGTCAGGATATTCACGGTTGTTTGCGCGATGGTCCGGCACCAGGTGGGGGAACCGATTTGGTCGTCGACAATTTTTAATTCATCCCGCTCTTGGGCCAGGCGTTGCATGGTGAGAAGAAAATTCTTTCCTTTTCGTCCATACACCCAGGCAGTCCGGAAAATGAAGTGAGGCAGGCCCGTGGATTGAATGGCCTCGTCGCCAGCCAGCTTTGTTTTGCCATAAACTCCCAGAGGATTGGGCAGGTCTTCTTCTGTGTAAGGGGCCGTCTTTTCACCGTCGAACACGTAATCGGTGGAATAATGAACCATTGCTGCGCCCAGTTTTTTGGCTTCTTCCGCGAGGATGGCCGGTGCGGTTCCGTTGACGGCGAGGGCCAGTTCCGGTTCTTCCTCCGCTTTATCCACAGCCGTATAAGCGGCGGCATTGACAATGACATGCGGGCGGACATCGCGTACCTTTTTCCGAATCAGGTCTACCTGGGTCAGATCCAAATCATCTTCTCCACAGGCGATTAATTCTCCAAAAGGTTGCAAAAAGGTGGATAGTTCTCCGCCCACTTGACCTTCCTTGCCGATCAGAAGAATTTTCCATGGATTTGCGGGAGAGGGGGTCATTGCTGTCTAAAATAAAGAAGTGTGTTAATCGAAGGGTCTATCCTGCTTAAGCAGTTCCAGCAGGTATTGGCCGTAGCCGTTTTTTTTCAGAGGAGCGGCCAGTTTCTCCAATTGTGTGGCGTCAATCAGTCCCCGGTTGAATGCGATTTCCTCAGGGCAGGAAATCTTAAGGCCCTGCCGCCTCTCAATGGTTTCGATAAAATTGGTGGCTTCCGTCAAGGCGTGGTGCGACCCGGTATCGAGCCAGGCGAAGCCGCGCCCCAGTATATCGACCGACAGGTTTCCCTGTTCCAGATACCTTTTGTTAACATCGGTAATCTCCAGTTCGCCCCGCGCTGAAGGTTTCAGGTTGCAGGCTATATCGACGACTTGGTTGTCGTAAAAATAAAGACCGGTCACGGCGTAATGCGATTTTGGATTCTTTGGCTTCTCTTCCAGGCTGATCGCTTTGCCGCTACGATCGAATTCCACTACACCGTAGTCTTCCGGATTTTTGACCCAATAGCCGAATACCGTGGCCCCGCTGTTTCTGGCACGGGCTTTTTTGACGAGATCGACCAGCCCGTGGCCATAAAAGACATTGTCACCCAGAATCAGACTGCACCCATCATTTCCGATAAAATCTTTCCCAATAATAAATGCCTGGGCCAGCCCCTCGGGTTTCGGTTGAGGCGCATAGCGGATGTTGATCCCCCACTGGCTCCCGTCTTTTAATAGTTCCTGAAACAAGGGTTGATCGTGGGGTGTGGTGATGATCAGGATATCCGTGATCCCTGCCAGCATGAGGGTGGAAAGCGGATAATACACCATCGGCTTGTCGTATAAGGGTAGCAGTTGCTTGCTGACCACCTGGGTCAGGGGATAGAGACGCGTGCCGGATCCGCCTGCGAGTATGATGCCTTTATTAATCATGTTGTTTCCGTTTTATTCGTTGCTCAATCCCAGGCGTTCGCCCCGGTATTCCCCGGAGGTGACGCGCTGAACCCACTCTCTCTGGTCGAGATACCATCGGACGGTTTTTCGGATTCCTGATTTAAAGGTTTCCTCCGGTTTCCATCCAAGTTCTCTTTGCAGTTTGCCGGCATCGATGGCATAGCGGCGGTCATGTCCCGGTCGATCCTTCACAAAAGAAATCAGTGACTCATGCGGTTTGTGAGGAGAGTCCGGAACCATTTCGTCGAGTAATCCGCATATGGTTTTGACCACATCCAGATTGGCCATTTCATTGTGACCGCCTATGTTGTAGACCTCGCCCACCTGGCCGGCTTCCAAAACCCTCAATATGGCCCGGCAATGGTCCTCTACATACAGCCAGTCCCGCACCTGCATGCCGTCACCGTAAACTGGGAGCTTCTCTCCGGTCAGCGCTTTTTGGATAACCAGGGGAATCAGTTTCTCAGGAAATTGATACGGACCGTAATTGTTGGAACAGTTGGTGGTTAACGTGGGCAGTCCGAAGGTATGATGATACGCTCGCACCAGGTGATCTGCTCCCGCTTTTGAAGCGGAATAGGGAGAGTTGGGCGCGTAGGGGGTTTCTTCCGTAAAAAAACCCTCCGCACCTAAACTGCCGTACACTTCGTCCGTAGACACATGAAGAAATCGAAGCGCGGCGCGGTCCTTCTCCGGAACCGCACCATGGTAACGGCGAAAGGCCTCCAGCAGTTCGAACGTACCCACCACATTGGTCTGGATAAATTCACCGGGCGAATCAATGGAGCGATCGACATGCGACTCCGCCGCAAAATTGATAACCGCAGACGGTCGATGCTGGTCCAAAAGGCTGTTTACCAGCGCCCGGTCTTGGATGCTTCCCTGGACAAATACATGATTAGGATTTTCCAGAATTGGAGAAAGCGTGTCCATGTTCCCGGCATAGGTCAACGAGTCAAGGTTGATCACTTTGACGTTTCCCCGTGCCATCAGGCCCAGAACGAAATTGCCTCCTATAAATCCGGCACCACCGGTTACTATATAGACTGGAATCATTGCAGGATGGTTCAAGGTGAATAAAAAAAGGGAGCAGATTTTCAAGTGCAGGATAAGGCAACTGAAAATCTCATTATCCTGTACTTATATTCTAAACTAAATTGTCAGCACTGTAAAAACATTACTAAATAGTCTAAAATCAAGTGACTTTTCAACCATCCTGTGGAGCGAACCGGATTGAAAATTGCCCTGGCCCAAATAAATCCCACTATCGGCGATCTTAGGGGAAATTCCCGGAAAATAGAAGAAGCCTGTCTTTCCGCCCGCCGGGAAGGAGCCGACCTGGTGGTCTTTTCGGAACTGGTACTAACCGGTTATCCTCCACGGGATCTGCTGTACAAGCCGGATTTGATTTCAGAGGGGGAAAAGGCTCTGGAGTTTCTCGTTGAGGGCATTCAGGGTCCCGCTGTCCTAATGGGTCATGTCGGGAGAAGACCGGGCGAAACGGGGAAGGGATTGACCAATTCCGCTGTCTTGTTTCACCAGGGAAAAATTCTGGCGCAGGCCGATAAGGTCCTCCTGCCATCTTACGATGTCTTTGATGAGACCCGCTATTTTCGAGCGGCGGATCACCCTGTGGTTTTTGAATTTTCCGGAGTCCGGCTGGGTATCACTATATGTGAGGATATCTGGAATTTCCCAGGTTATTACGATCAGGATATCTATCATTACAACCCGGTGAAGGATCTGGTGCAGGCCGGTGCGGAAATAATTCTGAATGTTTCTGCATCCCCTTTTCGCGTAGGCCGCTGGCAGACACGCCGGGAACTGGGACAATACATTGTGCACCAGTTCAAACTGCCCTTTGTGCTGGTCAATCAGGTGGGTGGCAACGACGATCTGTTATTCGATGGTCACAGTTTTGCTCTGTCCGCATCCGGCGAAGTCATTGCGCAAGCCAAAGGGTTTGAGGAGGATCTGGTCTGTGTGGATATGGAAACAGGGAAGGGCGAAGCTCGTCCCATTCCACAATGTGAAGAAGAAGAGATATTTCGTGCTCTGGTGATGGGTGTGCGGGATTACCTGCACAAATGCGGATATCACAAAGCGGTGGTGGGTCTTTCGGGAGGTATTGATTCCGCCGTGGTCGCGGCGATTGCCGTGAAGGCGCTGGGAGCGGAGCAGGTAATGGCTGTCAGTATGCCCTCCCAATACACAGCTTCCCAGAGCATCTCCGATGCCGAACGTTTGGCCCATAATCTGGGTATTTCGTTTTCCGTGGTTTCAATCGAAGAATTGTTTGAACAATATAAAAAAACACTGAGCCCGCTGTTCCCCGGAATGGCGGAAGACGTGACCGAGGAAAATATCCAGGCACGCATTCGCGGAAATATTTTAATGGCGGTCTCGAACAAATTGGCGAGCATGGTGCTTTCAACGGGTAACAAAAGCGAAATGTCGGTCGGATATTGCACGCTCTATGGCGATATGGCGGGTGGCTTGTCGGTGATTTCCGACGTGCCAAAGATGAAGGTGTACGCGCTGGCCCGCTGGATCAATCGCGGCAAAGAAATCATTCCGCAAGCAATCATTGAACGACCGCCGACAGCGGAATTACGCCCCAACCAAACCGACCAGGACAGCCTGCCGCCTTATGAAGTGCTTGATCCCATTTTGGAAGGGTACGTGGAGAAACACTGGTCGGTTGAACGATTGATCGAAGAGGGTTATGACTCTGAAATCGTCCGGCAGGTAGCCCGCAAGGTGGATACTAATGAATATAAACGCAACCAGGCCGCACCTGGTCTCAAGGTGACGGCCAAGGCCTTTGGCTCCGGGCGACGCAATCCTATCGCGCAAAAATTCCGGAAATACTGACTATAAGGAAAACAGAAACAACGCAGGCCGCGGTGTAAATGTTGACCCGTTCATACCGTTGAAGCGTCAGGAAATAAATTCCCGGATTCTTTCTACTACATACTCCTGTTGTCGGGGCGTCACCTCGTTGGCTACCGGTAGAGCCAGAGTTTCTTCCGCCGCCTTTTCGGCCTCAGGAAAATCTCCCTTTTTATAACCCAGGTCTTTGAAGCATTCCTGCAGGTGTAGGGGGATCGGATAGTAAACCTCGCATCCTGCGTTATGGCTTTGCAAATGTTCCCTCAATTTATCCCTCGTTCCGTTAAGGACCCGCACCACATACTGGTTAAAGACGTGTCGCGGAAAAATTTCCATTGGAAGGGCAAACTTTTCGGTTAAAGAATGTTTCTGGAACAGCCGGAGGTAACGCTGTGCATTATTCCTGCGATCGTCGATCCAGCTTTCCAGATGAATCAGTTTGGCCAGAATGATAGCCGCCTGCAGGGCATCGATACGGAAATTTCCGCCGACCATTTTGTGGTAATACTTCGGTTCCATTCCATGCACTCGCAGAACTTTCATTTTTTCGTAAAATTCTTTGGAACGGGTAGTGACCATTCCGGCGTCTCCAAAACCTCCCAG
Organism: Nitrospinota bacterium; assembly: GCA_029879645.1. GTDB lineage: Bacteria > Nitrospinota > Nitrospinia > Nitrospinales > Nitrospinaceae > SZUA-226. Next base: position 20,371 of record JAOUPX010000018.1, on the reverse strand, counting down.
GTTTTTAGTCGGGAAAAAGGAGAAGCACCCGAAATCCCCCATGCCTCCGGCGCGCCGTTCCAGGTATTCTGAGCCGATAGCCTGGGCGGCATCTTCGATCACCAGCAGGTTATGTTTTTTCGTCAACTCCAACAGAGGAGGCATCTCTACGCATTGTCCGTAAAGATGGACGGGCATGATGGCTTTGGTTCTTGGGGTAATGGCGGCTTCTATTCTCCCCACATCCATATTGAAGGTAAAGGGGTCGATATCAACAAATACCGGTTTTGCCCCGGTACGTACAATGGAACCCGCAGAGGCAAAAAAAGTATACGTGGAAGTGATTACTTCGTCCCCGGGGCCGATGCCAGCCGCCATTAAAGCCAACAACAGGGCATCCGTTCCGGAAGAAACACCGACGGCGTAAGGGGCCTGGGTGTATGCCGCGATTTGTTCCTCGAGTTCCTCCACCTTGGGCCCAAGAATGAAATGACCAGACCGCACCACCTTGAACATTTCATGCTCCACATCGTTCCACATTTGGGGATAGGTGGCAGGTATGTTCAAGAGAGGCACCTTGTTTATACTTTCATCTCCCTTCCTTAAAATTCGGTCTAATTCGTAAGGAGGAAATGCGTTGGCCCTGGATTCGGAAAAAGCTTCCGGCTTTAATGTAATGATTCCGTCCAGTTTGAAAAGATCCACCGTCCGTAGAGCCAGGGAGTCCAGATAATCCAGGCGGGATGAGGGCGGTGTGCCAATCATGTCGGTTCCGGTAAGTGAAGCTACAGGAATCCCCTCTAAAGCTTTTCTCATAACGGTATAAGCGGCGGTGGAATCCATCGTCATGCTTAAATGAGAGTGGATGGTGGCCAGCGCATTCGACAAAACCCAACCGGCCGAATGAGTCTGTCGGCACCGTTTTAAAATATCGTGATCGCTACTGGTTATCGCCTGGATGATGACATTATGGTGTAGTAAGAATTGCATGGGTTCCTTAAAGATAATGACCGGCCCTGCGATATGCCGGAAGGTTGATGAGTTTATTTTTCCGAGTTCAGGCCTTGATGATCTTATTCGATCTTATATTCGCGCAGGCATTTCGCGTGTCGACTACCAGATGCGATTGTTCAACGATTGCCTCATAATCGTAATCTGTATGATCGGTCAAAATAACCGTGAGGTCAAAATCACCAACGCTTTTCAAAGAAACCCGCTTTTTCCCAAAAAATTGAGGGTATTCCCGTTTGGTGCCGATCGATTGAATATAGGGATCATGATAATCCACTGTGGCTCCATATTGTAGCAGTAGCTCCATGATTTTGTAACTGGGAGATTCACGATCGTCGTCGATATTTTTTTTATAGGCCAGGCCGAGAATCAGAATACGGCTCTTTTTAAGGCTGATTTCCTTTTCATTCAATGCCAGTAAGATTTTTTTAACGACATATTCCGGCATACCAACGTTGATTTCTCCCGCTAATTCAATGAAACGGGTAGTGATCCCGAATTCCCGAGCTTTCCAGGTCAGGTAAAACGGATCGATGGGGATACAGTGGCCTCCCAGGCCGGGGCCAGGGTAAAATGGCATATAGCCAAACGGTTTGGTGCTGGCGGCCTGGATCACTTCCCATATATCAATACCCATCTTGTCAAAAATGACTTTCAGCTCATTGACCAGGGCAATATTGACGGATCGAAAGATATTTTCCATCAGTTTGGTTGCCTCTGCCGCTTGCGTACTGGAAACGGGAACCGTTTTGTTGATGAAAGACAGATACAGCGTATTAGCGCACTCCAGAGCATAATCGGAATCGGCGCCTATCACTTTTGGGATGGTGCTGGTGGAAAAATTTTTATTGTTGGGGTCCTCCCGCTCCGGAGAATACACCACGTAAAAATCCTTATTGGCCTTCAGGCCGCTTACCGATTCCAATTCAGGAATGAGCACTTCCCGGGTGGTGCCGGGATAAGTGGTCGACTCAAGAATTACCATTTGCTCCACTTTAAGATAAGGGGCTATTTTTCGGGCCGTGGCCACGATGTAGCTCATGTCCGGTTCGCGGTTGGCGTTGAGAGGAGTCGGCACACAGATCAAAATACAATCGAGCCGGGCGACGGTGGAGAAATCCGTCGTGGCTTCGAACGTTTTACGATCCTTCAGGTCACGGATGGTATCCGAGGGGATATGCTGGATATAGCTTTCCCCCTGATTCAGGTGATCCACTTTGGCTGAATCAATATCCAATCCCACCACCTGAAATCCGGCCCGGCCCAATTCGATGACCAGCGGAAGACCTACATATCCCAACCCGATTATTCCGATACGAGCATGTTTTTGTTTGATTCGGTCTAGAAGCATTTTGCAATTTACACAGTTAAAGGAAATTAGGCCTGATCCGGAAATGAGACGCTATTTCATTAAAAATAATGGGGCCCGTTTTTTGATCCAGAAATCTGATCTCCCGCCTTTCAGTGATGGAATCGAGAGCAGATGCCTGAAGCAATGGAAAGATCGTATTCGTATTCGTTCTATATTAGTATAAAAGCAATTTCTATGATTCAGGGTAGGGAAAAATTGGTTCAGGAGGAATATTTTGGGTATTTTTTGGGAATTTCCCCCACATATCAGTGAAATCTGGCAAAATGCTCCATAGAATAATCCTGCTACCCAATAAACTGACCGAGATCGATAAATATGATAGATGAAATCAATTATTTCCCCGAGCGGGAAAATTATCAGAAAAAGAAGAAAGCCGCTGACGACTGGAATGAGTTGAAAAAGCAGAAGATTTTTAACGATTCCAAAAAATCGAATGAAACCTGCGATTCTCGCAAACCCAAAACCCCTCCGAAAGAAAAGTAATCCCTCCCTTTAAGGCTTTAAAGTTTGGAGTATCCTTAGCTCTTATTATATAATTTCCTGAAAAATTCCTTACTTTTTAACCCTTCACTCTTGGGACCCGTGTAATGCGGTGGCTTTCTATGAAAACTTTTATGCGTTCGACTAAGAATTTTCATTTTTATATATTGGTAATTCTCCTGATTTTTCCTGCTGCTCTTTCAGCCGCTGAAATGGGATGGCTGGCCAAGGGTGATCAGGCTGTTATGGATCAGAAGTATGTTGAGGCGGAGAGTCATTACTCTGAGGCCTTGAAGGTAGACCCTGAAAGCCCCAGGGTATTGCGTGCTCTGGCAGAGGTGAAAATCGCCTTAAAAAAATATCAGGAGGCAAAAGTTCTCATCGACAAAATCCTGGCAATGCCTGTGGCCAACGGACGGGATGTCATTGTGTTTTACAAAGGTGAATCGGAGGGCCAGGAGGCCGAGCTGGTGGATGAGTTGGTGATTTCTCCCCAGCGCACCCATAACAATATGAGAAATTATCTCGATACCAAAGGAGACGATCCGATTCCTCACTATCGATTGTTTTTCAAACAAAAGGGGAAAATGGAACTGGTGCCGCAAAGCATCGTCGAGCTGAAATATAAAGGAGTTTTACGCCGGGTGTATGAGCATGTGGAAGTATTGAACCGGGAAGTCACCCGGCACCTCATCGCCGCTAAAGGAAGTGAGGGAAGCTCAGAGATGGTCGCCCTCAAGGGTGGGTGCTTCACAATGGGAAATGACAAAGGATTGCCCGACGAGCAACCGGCACATGAAGTCTGCCTGTCTCCCTTCAAAATCGATAAGTATGAAGTAACACAGGCTGAGTTTCAATCTGTCATGGGATTGGATAACCCTTCGCATTATTCCGGAGCGGATCTCCCCGTCGACAGCGCCACCTGGTTTGAGGCAGAGCAGTTTTGTAAAAAACTGGGCAAACGCCTGCCGACCGAAGCGGAATGGGAATACGCCGCCCGGGGCGGAACCACCAGCCACTTTTATTGGGGCGATACGGTCAAAGGGAATGAAGCAAACTTTTGCGACAAGAACTGTGCCTTGAACACCCGGATTGTCTCGGTGGATGACGGTTATTCGGGACCTGCGCCGCCCGGAAAATTTCCGCCCAACCCGTTTGGTTTATACGATATGGCTGGAAATCTGGCAGAGTGGACCAACGATTGGATGAATGAAAATTATTACCGGAACAGTCCCAAAGACAATCCACCGGGATCGCATCCCACTACCGCTAAAGTCGTTAGAGGCGGCGGTTGGGAAAGCACCGCCGGGTTTTTGCGAAGCTCCAATCGCGCCGCCTACTGGGTTAAAATGCGTAATTACGCCATCGGGTTTCGGTGTGTGTCGAGTTCGTAAAACTGACCGGGGCTGGTTTTAAGTAGAGTTATGCGGGGTTGATGTCTGTCTGCACATCTTCCCGGAGGCGGGTCTTAAGGATTTTGCCGATCGTGTTTTTGGGCAGGACTTGGTAAAATTTAAAATGATCGGGAACGCTGAAGGGAGGCAGTTTCGCCCGGCAATATTTTTTTAATTCCAGCTCCGTAATTATCTGTCCCTCTCCCAAAACGACACAGGCCACTACCTGTTCTCCCAACCTGTCATGGGGAACCCCCACGGCCGCTGCCTCCAGGATGGCCGGGTGATTGATCAACACGTTTTCGATGGCGAGAGGCGCCACATTTTCCCCGGCGCGAATGATCAAATCCTTTTTTCTTCCCGCAGAAATATAAAGCCGGCCCGCATCGTCCCGGTGACCCAGGTCACCGGTTTTCAGCCAACCGTCATCAGTAAACGCCTCCCGGGTTTCTTCCGGTAATTTCCAGTAACCCGGCATCACTGTAGAACCTTTGACGAGAATTTCTCCCACAGTGCCATGCGGTGCAGTTCGGCCAAGTTCGTCAACAATTTTTACCTGTACATTGGGCAGCACCGGACCCACGGAGCCCACCACGCTTCCTTCCTTAATGGTATTGACGGAAATTACGGGTGAGGTTTCGGTCAGGCCGTAACCTTCCAGAACCGTAACTTTCATCAGTGTTTCAACTTTATGAAGCAGAGCGTGAGGAAGCGCCGCTCCGCCGGAAATGCAGTACCGTAATGAGGAAACATTGTGTTCCCCCCGCGCCACCAACTGCGCCAGAAACGAGTAGATAGTCGGAACCAGAGGCAGGACGGTGGCCTGATATCGATCGATGGCCGCGAGAATGGTTTTCGGTTGAAACTGAGGCAATAAAATTAAAGTGCCTCCGATCCGAAGAAATAACAGTGCGATCATGTTGCCAAACGAATGGAATAACGGAAGGGCCATGATCGCCCTGTCCTCCGGTTGAAACGGTAAATGGGTTTCAATTCCATAAGCGTTGGCGTCAAACATGCTTTCGTTCAGCATCACGCCCTTGGGTTTGGCGGTGGTGCCGGAGGTGTACATGATAACGTCTGGGATGTCCTCACTTCGTCTATGGCGTTGCTGTGCCGAATTCCTGTCACCGGTTTTTAAAAAATCTTTGAAAAGAGTGGTGCCTTCCTCTGGTGATAGATTTTCAGGGCAAGGATGAGTGGTGATCCGGTGCTTAAATGTAGAGAAGAAGCGTGCGGTCTCCGGTTTGATAAAAACCGGATTGACCACAATCAGGTCGACTCCGGCGTCTTGTGTGATATATACAATATCTTCCGGCGTCAGCATAAAATTGTAGGGAACCACCGGTAAGCCCTTGAGCAGGGAGCCCAGAAACGCAATCAGGTACTCTTTTTGATTCAAGCACAGGAGGCCCAGTTTACTGTCGGGTTCCAGTGACAAGGTATCCAGCCCGGCAGCAAAGTGTTCCACCTGTTTCAATAGTTGGTCGTACGTTACCGTAGTATCGCTATCAATGATTGCCGGATGGTCGGGGAGATTCTGGGCGTTTTTCTTCAAGCGCTGATAAAATTCGAGGGCCATACGGGATTTACCGGAAAGGGGTTTTGACAACCGTTTACTAATATCACGGATTTACCGATAAGACCAACCGGCAAAAGGTTGATATTTACTTCCATCCTCTGCCTATTAATATCATCCAATAAAAGAAAGCGTTTGTTTGAAATCATCCTTTAATATGATGGCTGGATCAAATTTAGGTTATTAGTATTAAATTTATAGTAAATATTGTTTATAGTTTTGTTTGTAATTGGTTGGCCGATATAAGATAATATAATACAATCACTTTTCATGAAATTTATGATTCGCAGGTTACCTTAAATGGGAACTTTAAAAACCCTTACAGAAAAACGGTCCTCGCTGGCGTTCGTCCTGATTGGGCTGGTCTTTGTCTTGTCATGTAATCAGGCGGATACAAACTCGTCTCCATCAAAACAGAAACGGGAATTGGTTTTACCGGTTCAAATCGGCAAAGTGATTTTCAAGGACGTTGTCGATGAGATTCAGTCCGTGGGTAATGTCGTGGCGGAACAAAGGGTGATCATAACCTCGGAAGTGAATGGCCGCATCAAATCACTGCCGGTCGAAGAAGGATCGAAAGTTCAAGAGGGGCGGGTGCTGGCTCTTATTGATACTCGGGATTACCATCTGCAGGTGGAGCAACTGAAGGCCGAGCAGAACAGTGCTCAGAAGGAGTATGAAAAAGCGTTGAGCGGTCTGCGTCCGGAAGAAAAGGAGAAGCTCCAGGCCCAGGTGATGGCTGACCAAAGTGCCCTCGATTTTGCGATCAAAGAACAGAGAAGGATGGAGCAACTGGTGCTGGATGGCGTGGTTTCTCAATCTCTGCTGGATGAAGTCAACGACAAGGTAGCCCGCGCTCAGGAAACTCTGCGTTCCAGTAAGGCGGCCTGGACTGCCGGAACCAAGTCGAGGGAAGAAGATATTCTGCAAAGTAAATCCAATTTGAATGTGGTTTCTAAGAAACTGGAAATGGCGCAACTGGATTTGTCCAAGGCAGTTATTAAAGCTCCTTTTGATGGAGTGATTATATCCAAAAAAATGGAGGTAGGAGCCTATGCCGGCCCGGGAACGCCTGTTTTGGAGATGGTCGGTTCCTCCAAGCTGAAAGCGGTTCTGGAAATACCGCAGAGCTACCGGAATAAGCTGGAAAAAATCAGTCGCATAGATTTTAAGGTAGAAGAATTAGGAATAAAGTTTTCAATGGACCGGGAACTCCGGCAAAAAGTAAGAGTGATTCCTGATGCCAGTATTTTTTCCGGGAACATCAGGATACAGGTGGAACTTCCGGAGAAATTCAATAATCTGTTTCCCGGACTGACCCTGGAAGCTCTCCTGCAGTTCGACACCCGACCCCAGGTCAAGCATGTGCCATCGATTTCACTCGTAATCGGGGAAAAGGGAGAGGTGGTTTACATTGTTGAAAAGGGCCACGCCAAGCTGGTCCCGGTCCGCGCTTTCAAAGAGAAGGACAATCTGATAGAGATCGATGACTTCACCCACCAGTTGAACCAGGATACGCAATTAATCCTGCGCGGTTCCGGGGCGGTATTTCCCGGCGTCAAAGTGCTGCTCACCAATCCCGAGCCTCAGGCCCAACCTCCCTTTAATGCCGCTGAAAAAGGAAAACCAAACCCCACAGGCGGTCCGCGGGGAACCTAGATGAAACTCGTCGATAGCTCCATACGTAACTACCATACGGTGATGGTGACCATTGTGTTGGCCGCCGTGATCGGTATCATCTGCTATAACACCCTTCCCAGGCAACTCACTCCGACTGTAGACAAACCACTGATCGAGGTCCGGACACAATATCGCGGACTATCTCCCAACGAGGTTGAACGTAATATCACCCGCCGGCTGGAAGAACAGCTGGAGACGGTGGAAGGCCTTAAAAAAATGACCTCACGGAGTCTGCATGGTGAAAGTTCGATTACCCTGGAATTTGAATGGGGTACGGACAAGAAAATAGCCACCATCGACGTCAATAACAAACTCCAGCAGGTGAAGGATTTGCCGGTACTGGCGGACAAGCCGGTATTGAAGTCCATCTCTACGGACAATTCCAATCCCATCATGTGGGTGATCGTAGAAAAACCCAACCCGAAAATGCCGGATATCAGTCAGAACTATATGTACAAGGTGGGAGAGGATATCGTTGTTCCCCTACTCCAAAGGGTTGAGGGAATTTCCGAGGTGTGGCATTTCGGTGGTGAGGAGCGGGAAATGCGCGTCGAATTTGATCCCTACAGTCTGGCTCGCCTGCATCTGACTTACTCGGATGTGATCAAGAAACTCTCCAGCGAAAATCAGAATACGCGTGCCGGTTTCCATGATGAAGCGAACCGCGAATATACCGTTCGCACCCTTGGAGAGTTCACTAATGCTGAAGATATTCTAAAAACAGTTATCAAGCGCGATGGTGATAAAACCATTCGAGTGAAAGATTTTGCCAATGTGGTCGATGGGTACCAGCGAACCTCGTCATTGGTCCGGATCAACGGTCAGATATCCAACGCGTTCGGCATTATCCGTGAGCAGGGCGCCAACGTGGTCAGCACATGCAACCTTGCGACCGAGGCTATTGAAAAATTAAACCAGGAACTTCTCAATCGCGGTATTCCGATGCGATTGAAAATTGTTTACAAGGACGTGGACTATATTGATGAGGCAATGTCTCTGGTTAAATCCAACCTGGCTCTGGGTGCGGTTCTGGCAGTGATTGTCCTGCTGTTGTTTCTGGGATCGATACGGTCGGTATTGATCATCGCTATAAGCATTCCCATTAGCCTGGTGGCTGTTTTTATCGTTTTAAAATTATTGGGGCGAAGCATCAATATCATTTCACTTGCCGGAATGGCTTTTGCCGTGGGCATGGTGGTGGACAACTCGATTGTAGTGCTTGAAAACATTTATCGCCACCTCACTATGAAAAAAGGCGTATTCAAGGCGGCTTACGACGGTACGGTGGAGGTTTGGGGTGCCGTGTTGTCTTCCACCCTGACAACGCTGGCCGTATTCCTTCCGGTGGTATTCATTCAGGAAGAAGCGGGGCAATTGTTCCGGGATATTGCCATCACCATCAGCGCCAGCATCGCATTATCGCTGATCGTTTCCATTACAGTAATTCCAACGTTGACCACATTGTTGATTCGTTTGAAACCGGGAGAAACTTACGATGAGGGGCTATGGCACAGCGGTCCGTTGAAAACTTTGGTTTTATTTGGAAAGGGTCTGGGAAAGGTTTATTCGCGCACAATGAAATACATTCTGGGTGCCGGGCCCGCCCAAATCATGATTAAAGTGGGTGTGATACTCGGAATTGCGGCGATGCTGGTATGGGGCCTCATGATTCTTCCGGATCGGGATTATCTTCCTTCCGGTAACAGCAACATGGTTTTCATGTTCATGGAACCGGTAGCGGGGGTTCCGGTGGAACAGAACATGAAGTATTTTGCCGATTATGAAAAAGAAATCACCCAGATGGATGACATAAATAATAATTTTCTGGTGTTTTCCAGCAGATTCAATGGCGGCGGAGCAATTGTCAAACCCGAGCTGGCCCGGGGGCAACGCGGTGAAGTAAAGATGGACGTGAAGTCCAAGGAAATGGGAGGGCGCATTTTTCAGATTCCCGGATACCGGTTCGCCTTCGCGTCCCAACGTCCCATTTTCCGTTCCGCCTCAAAAACGTTTGATATCGAAATCGTGGGACCGGATATTTTTGAATTGAAGCGGATTGCCATGGTCCTGATTAAAGATATCACAGGGAGCGATGGCGTGCATTCCGTCCGACCGGAGTTCAAGTTGGGCAATCCGGAGTTGCGTTTTATTCCCCGCCGGCTGAACAACGCCCGTCTCAAGCTGGGGGTTCCGGAGATCGGGGATATTATTGAGTCACTTAATGCCGGAAAATACCTGGGGGAATTCAACGACCAGGGGGAACCGATCGATTTCGTTCTGGTGCGGGCGGACAAGGAGAAGCTGGGTCTGAATGATTATAAAGACCTACCTGTCTGGACCGGGGAGGACATGATGACCAATCTGGGTTATCTGGCGGATATAGAAATCGCGTCGGGTCCCGCCCGCATCGACCATATCGAAAAGGAACGCGCCGCCAGATTGCTGGTTCAGGTTCATAAATCCTACCCAATGCATAAAGTGATTCAGCGGGTGGAAAACGAACATCTGGCCCCTTTAAGAAAAACTATGTCAGAAGAATATGGATTGCGTATCGGCGGCACCGCTGATGATCTGGCCTCCACTGAGAGATCGCTGATGAACAGCTTTGTTTACGCAGTCGGTTTTATTTATCTTTTACTGGTGGCGCTGTTCAAATCGTTTATGCGGCCATTTATCGTCATGTTGACCGTGGCACTGGCGGTTTCCGGTTCGTTTTTCGGAATTGCCGGAAACAATGTTCTGCAGAGCAGAAATATCCGGAATATTCTTGAAGATATGCAAGTCCCGAACTCGCAGGCTTTGGTTCAGGGTTGGGACTGGATCACGTTCGATATTCTGACGCAATTGGGAATCATAATTCTTGCGGGTATCGTGGTGAACAACGCGATTTTAATCGTGCATCAGATGCTCAACAATATTCGGTCCGGGATGGACGAGCGGGATGCCCTGCAAAAATCCTGCGAGACGCGTTTGCGGCCCATCATGATGACCGTTATTTCGTCGGTGAGCGGTATGATTCCCCTTGCGTTCGGCGAGGGAGCAGGGACCGAGCTGTACCGCGGCATGGGTACCGCCCTGATCGGTGGGTTGATGTTTTCCACGATCTTTACCTTGTTTCTCGTGCCCGTGTTGATTTCGCTGATGACCGACCTCGGACTCCATACCCGAAAAGAAGATCTCATAAAAGCATCCCTGCAAGGGGAGAATTTTGAGCCCACGCCTGAGACGGAAGCTTCCGCCTGAACGATTTACTACATTCAGAAGTGGCTGTGTCGAGATTTTAGCGAGACTGAAACCGACCGGCGAGCGAGTTACTTTTCGATGTGAAAGGGTACTTTCCAGGAGTCCTGTTTTTTAGCGTAGATGATTTTCATGTAGCGAGTTTGCGGGGGCACGCTGATCTCAGCCTGCCAGGCCTTTTTCTTTCCCGAGTCCTTTTTTTCGATCCTCACGCTTCCTTGCTTCAGGGGTTTGCGTGAACCGTCCAGCGGCTGAAATTGAACCAGGGATTCGCGCCGACCTTCGATCTCCAGCAATATTTTTTCCCGGTCGATTCCGATAAATCTTGCCTTCAGCCCGTTGACGGCCTCTCCGGTATTTCCCAACGCATTGAGATCGAGGCGGAACGAATCCAATTTGCGGGGCAGGCGGATTTTCAGATAACCCTCAAATCCCACCGGGGTCATATGCCCAGCCTCCGGCGATACCGGACCCGCCTCAACCTGGAATTGTGCTCCCTTAAGGGGCGGCGCGTAATTGGAGTCGAGCACAATAAACTTTTCATCGCTCACCGGCAGAGTTTTTCTTTTTGAAGAACCTCCATCCTCTACGACCAGCTTTTCAATGATCATCTGTGCGGCTGATAGGTTGTGGATAACGGAATCCGAGTCCTGGGAATGAACCAGAAAAGAGGCTGATGCGTATTTCCCTGTTTCCTGCCAAACATTTCGCAGATACAGGTTGTGGTCCATGCAGAAATAAAAAGCGCCGGACTTCAGTTCGGTGGCGTTACCGGAACAAACTTTACGCTTGGGACTGGAACGGCGCTGTTGCATAAATGATCTTTGGGACTGAGTTTGCACCTGAACCCGCGTGAAAAACTGATCCGCTGGATAGGCGGGTCGCTGGAAAGGCAGTTGGAAGGAATAGATTTCTCTTTTTGTTTCCCGGGCCAGGACGAATTCGACGGTTTTAGGCTGACCGCGAAATTGATTATTTTTATTTACGCCCTGTCCCAGGAATATAGGGGACGAAGAGGAGCCTGCGCTTCGAAGATAATTACCACTTCCATTCAGGGCGCGTGTTTCCAGCAGGCGGCCCACTTCGCCGCTGGCGGTGAAACTGATAGCGTCGGTTTCCGCGCTTTTCATTTTTATGCGGATACCCTCCGTTTGAATCACTTTATTTTTAAAAGGACTCTGGATTCGTTTCTTGATGATGTCGGAGGGAAGTTCAAGAATTATTTCGCCTTCGATGGATGTGATATCGGAAAGGAGAATGCCACGCCGCAAATGGACGGCTTTTGTGCCCTCAAGTACGTTCAGAGTCAGGTTGGACCACTGAGGTTGTTTCTGTATCAACTTTTGAATGACAGGAGTTTTCTTGACCCGCTTCACATCCACATTGCGGAATCCCTTGCGTAGAGACACATATTTTGAATTGCGGTCCTGGCCGCATGGCTGGTCCAGTAACAATTCCCGGCCCCTTGCATCGCGGACATGGGTGACCCGGAACCAGGCGCCGGCCCCCTCTCCCGCTTCTGAAAAAGGATTGACTTCAATTTCAGGGATGGGACTGCTCACGACTTCCAGATGGAGATCAATGTTCCCAGGTTTGTCCGGATTGAGTGTGATTCCCTTGATCCGAACGCCAAAAGGACCGGTGGTGGTCATGAAAATCTGGGTGGGGTCGGCTGTGGCGTCAAATGGATCAAGTTCATTGGGCCGAAGCATATTCTTGTACTGATTGACTTCTTTGAACGGAATAATCTGTTCTCCGGTTTGATTTTGGCCCCCGCCAATAGAGATGGATCCGCTAAGAGAGGAAGCAAACCAATCCAACCCCTCCTGAAAAACCTTTCCGATGTCTTTAATCAGGGCATCGTTGATCTTCGCCTGCAAAACCAGATGTCTGTCGGTAGCCTGTAAATCCAGATAACTCATCAGATTTTTAACCGTCTTGAATTCCGGATCGATCTTTCCGGCGGTTTTGTTTTTCCATTCGAGGAACTTCTGGCTTTGTTCCTTATTCCATTTTGCGTTGGCAGTTTCAAAAAGCACTTCCAGATTAATTCCTTTAGGTTTCCAGGTAATGGTACCGCCGCCGTAAATGCCGGTGACTGAGGCCATTTGCTCTTTTGCGCTGTGGGCAAACATACGTGCCATGCCATTGTGGGATGCGTTTTCAAGGTCTTTGGGAACCATGATCCCGAAGGCAAAGAGTTTTCCTTTTCGGTAAGTGCGCCATTTACCCAGATCGGTTTGGGCGGTTGATTTATCCAGGCGTGGCAGGAGCCAGGCCACCGTTTCGGGATCGCCGATGATCAGGCGTTGATTTTCGATAATGATGAGCTCCGGCGAAGAAGGCTTGCAGGTTTCCGGATCCACCTTGGACCACAACCAGGCGGGACGACCGTTCACTTCAGTTTGTTTGACGTTTTTATTGTTACGCCAGTTTGCAGTGACGGATTCCACCGGAAAATTTCCCAACGCCACTTGAACCTGTCCGCCCTTTTGGGAGTTATTCAGAAAACCGCCGACAATGTAATCCACCGATTCGCCAGGTTTCAGGCCGGATTGGCGGAGGAAGCTAAAAAAGGAATCATCTTTGTTATCCTTTTTGCCTGCGGCAGTGGGAAGGGCCAGGTTGTCGTCCTCTCCCATAAACGCCTTTTCCAGGCGCATGGCGAAGTCTACATCGAGATAAAATAATCCAATCAGGTCAGGACCCGCAATGGCGTTTTCCAGCGCAATCAATTCTGGAGGAACCGGTTTCGGGTCAACTGTTTTGGAAGAACCGGCATGGGCCGAAGAGGTGGCAGCAAGAAAAAGGGCTAGAAAATAAATTCGTATCGTCCGGTGCATGAGTCTACCTGTAGTCAGATGAATTGGAGTTGATGTTTTTAGTGTAAAGGCAAAGCATGGAGCAAACAAATGCTTTGCCAAAAGCCTTCTTTCCGAATAAATCGGGAAATGTAAATGTGTTTTGGAGCGGCGATTTGGCCGGAGGAAAGGGATTTTATTATTCGTGGAGGAAGAGAGGCCTGTGTTATTAAGCCCCAAAAAATATGAATGCTAAGCCTGAAAATCTTTTTTGAGCGCCACAATTTTTTCCTGACGGTATTTAGGAGTTACAATTCCCACCGAGATGATGAATTTGAGGCCTTCCTCAACCGTCATAGTGAGTTCGATGATGTCCTCGCCGGGTAGAAATACCAGGAAGCCGGAGGTTGGATTGGGAGTCGTGGGAACGAATACATTGATTAGTTTTTCGTCAGTCAATTCCTGTACTTCACCCTCCGTGGTGCCCGTGATGAACCCCACGGAATAAATTCCCTTGCGGGGAAACTCCACCAGGACAACTTTTCTGAAGGCCTTGGTGTCGGCATGTGCGATGGTGGTTACCACTTGTTTGGCTCCGGTGTAAATACTCCTGACGATCGGTATGCGGTCGACGATCATTTCACCCAATTGAACAAGCTTGCCTCCCAGAAAGCTTTTGGTCAGCACGCCCACCACGAAAATGAGCAGGATTATGAGAATCAGCCCCAGGCCGGGCAGATGAAAATCCTCCGGAATGGGGGTGCCGATATCGATCAGAGTCTTGATGAACCAGGGGACGACCAGATTATCGAGTATTTTCAGGAGGAAATTGAGGATAAAAAGGGTGAACGCCACCGGTATGGTGATGAGAATTCCCGTGATGAAAGTGTTGCGGAGGCGGCGTTTGAGGTTGCTGAGCATAATGGGTTGAGTGGACGGTTCCGGTCAAAGGTTGGCAATGCCTGCGCAGAAGAGCGCCTTCGGCAGTGTCTGCGTTTCCACTTATTATAGAGAGATTTAAAGGGAAGGCAAGCGGAACGAAAAGAAGCGGTGCGCCTGAAAAATCAATAGGAAACGGATGTAAAATCTGCTACTATCGGAGCATTGAGAAGGCAAAACAACTGAAAAATCGGGGCTGTGGCGCAGCTGGGAGCGCGCTTGAATGGCATTCAAGAGGTCAGGGGTTCGATCCCCCTCAGCTCCACTTTTGTTTATAAGGGGTTACGGTGAAGGCCGTAACCCCTTTTTTGATTGCTTGAATCTAAATGAAAACCGGATGTTTGTCAGGAAAGCCAGTTTAAGAAGAAACCTCTTTGATTTGAACCTGGACTTTGAGTCCTTCGGTGCCGCCACCCTTAAATATAGTGCCGCTTACAGGAGTGGCATCCCGATAGTTTCGTCCGCATGCAATGCGCACATGGTCCTGCGCCACCATGCAGCCGTTGGTAGGATCAAAGCCCCTCCAGCCCAAATAAGGAAGATAAACTTCTGCCCAGGCATGAGAGGCATCGGATTGCATTTTATTTTCGTAATCGCCACCTGTGTAGATGTAGCCTACCCGATAACGCGCTGGAATATTCAATAGACGACACAGGCAAATAAACAGATTGGCGAAGTCCTGACAAACCCCTTTTCGCATTGAGAACACATCAAATGCGGTGGTTTCCAGATAGGTAATTCCCGGAACATAAGAAAAATCTTCAAATATTTTTTTATTTATGTCTATGAGACTGTCAATCAAGAGAAAGTCGTTCCGCTCCACAAAGCTCATAGCGTAATCTGTCAACTGTCTGAGTTGTGTTTCCGGGAGTTCGGGAGGCAACAGGTAGGGGAGCATCATTTGACGCTGCCAGGGCATCCACACCAGTGGGATATGTGAGCTACGCATGGGCTTGTTGTGGTCGTCCGGGGGACTGGCATAAACCTTAACCCGGCTATTCATTTTGATCGTTAGATTCGAATATGATTGCATGATGTCATAAAATATCGCGTTATTTGCAAACACATCTTCGAACGACAACAAATCCCCGTCAACAGAAAGTTCCAGCGTGGCCTGGACCACTTCTTGTACTGCGTCTTCCACCGGTTGCAGGCGAAATGTATGAGAACTGTGCTCCACTGGAACGGAGTATTTGTATTTCGTTAAATGGGTAATATCATAAAATCTATAACTTAATGGAGCCCCTTCAAAATCATGAGTGAGAGACTTTATATTGATGATATTTGAAAAACTATGGGTAAGAATTTCTTCTTCATCCGCAACAGCTTTCGGACTTGTTTGCGATTGCTCCGCCTGTTGAGGAAAAAATAAATTCGATTCGTTTTCTGCTTCATCTGGGTACGATTCTGAAGCTGTGGGGGAGAGAT
Organism: Nitrospinota bacterium; assembly: GCA_029879645.1. Taxonomy (GTDB): domain Bacteria; phylum Nitrospinota; class Nitrospinia; order Nitrospinales; family Nitrospinaceae; genus SZUA-226. The sequence goes on along the minus strand of JAOUPX010000018.1, from coordinate 4,468 downwards.
AGGGCGGCGCGGATTTTGGTTTGCGAGAAAGGCTGTCCCAATAAACAGCACCCCTGCGAACAATCAGGAGACGCCCAGGCTCCATGGGTTCTAAATCGGCTACCTGATTAAACTGAAAAGACGTGACTAAAAATACCGTTCGCAGTGAATCGCGTGGGTCTTCCAGGTCCAGACAAATCATATCCGACTCAAACACCGGAGGCTTTTCGGAAGGCAACACCCTGTGGCAATAAAGATGGGACTCCGAATTATTCCCATGGTAAATGGCCATGCTTCTGCCGTCACTAATAAGGAAGTCGGCGCTTCCCAGCTCGTCCAGTTGCCTTAGCCAGGATAAAAGCGTTTCGCCGTCAACATCCGTCAAGGCTTTTGAGGAAGACTCTGTGAATTTACTCAGTAAAAAGCAAAAGGCCAGTTCGGAATCCGTTTTTCCGACAGGTTCCAGAAGGCCTGACGGGTCGGGGTATAGTTTCCGCAGAGCTGCCAAATCCAATTGCCCGTTGTGCAGGAATAGCCAGTCATAGCCGCCAAAGCTTCGCCGGAAAGGCTGGCTGTCGTGTTGGGTATATTGCCTTCCAACTCCCTTGACTTTGCACAGGAACATTGTGGAACGAAAGCTGGTCCCATCCTTCAGGATATTTAGAAGCGCTTGTGTATCCTTGGCCATGCCATCCTTGACCATGGACGCTCCATAGTTGTCATTAGGATACCAGCCAAACCCCCATCCCGGCGTCTTTAGATCCTTGGGGGTTTCACCCGTCGGGAAAAAAATCGAAGGGGAACCCATACAATCAAAATTTAGAGCTAGAATCTCACCGAACATGGTTCTTTTCGTTAATCCTTAAAATTGATATTTAATTCACAATTCTAGCACACCTGATATAATTTTAATGCAACAGAAAAATACCCTAAACCAGCTTTTCTAGACTAGGATAAGTAATGACCGTAACGGTTTCCCTGCATCACTTGACAAGTTATACTTATGACCGGAATGTAAATCTAGGGCCGCAGATTATCCGTCTTCGTCCGGCTCCGCATGCTCGTTCTAACATTCCTTCTTATTCCCTCAAGGTTTTTCCCGAAGAGCATTTCATAAACTGGCAACAGGATCCCTTCGGGAACCATCTTGCCCGTCTGGTATTCCCAAAAAAAACCAGAGTATTTCAAGTGGAAGTAAATTTAATAAGCGAAATTCGAGTTTTTAATCCCTTTGATTTTTTTCTCGAAGAAAGCGCCGCCGAATTTCCCTTTAAATACGAGCCCTGGCTTGCGGAGGAACTGATTCCCTACCTGGAAATAAAAGAAAAGGGCCCGTTACTCCAAGAGTTTTTAAAAAAACTTCCAAACGAGAATCAAGCCACAAACCAATTTCTTGTTGAAATTAATCGTCATGTGAATCAAGCGCTCCAATACATCATCCGCCTGGAACCCGGGGTGCAGACCTGCGAAGAGACCTTGCAGTTGAAAAGAGGTTCGTGCCGGGATATGGCCTGGCTGCTTTGCCAAATTCTCCGGCACCAGGGGTTGGCGACACGATTTGCATCCGGGTATCTTGTCCAGCTGAAACCGGATCAAAAGTCACTTGATGGACCTTCGGGAGTTGAAGAGGATTGCGTCGATCTGCATGCATGGACCGAAGTGTATCTCCCCGGGGCGGGATGGATCGGTCTCGATCCCACCTCCGGTTTGTTTACCGGAGAGGGGCACATTCCTTTGTGTTGCACCCCCAATCCTTCCAGCGCGGCTCCCATTTCTGGAGGGGTGGAACCCTGCCAATCAAAATTGCATCATGAAATGAAGGTTAATCGCATTCACGAAGACCGCCGGGTTTCCAAACCTTTCAGTGATCGAGAATGGGCTGAAATTGATCTTCTTGGCGAGAAGGTGGATCAAGACTTGAGGGAAAATGGATTCAAGTTGACCATGGGCGGTGAGCCCACCTTTGTCTCTGTTGATGACAAGGAAAGTGAGGAATGGAAAACAGCCGCTTTTGGTCCTACAAAAAGAGAATTGGGAAACGAATTGCTTCTGCGTCTGAAGAATCGTTTCGCTCCTGGGGCGCTTCTGCATTACGCGCAGGGAAAGTGGTATCCGGGAGAACTTCTTCCCCGTTGGTCCTTGGGTTGTTACTGGAGGAAGGACGGTGAACCCGTCTGGAAGGATGAGGCGCTTCTGGCAGGCATAGAGAAAAATCATGGGCATGATCTTGATACAGCCAAACACTTTTTCCACGAATTATCCAAAGCCCTGGGAATTTCCCCCCAGTTCATCATGGCCGCACATGAAGATGCTGCTTATTACCTTTGGCAGGAGCAAAAACTTCCCCAGGAGGGAGAGATTTTTGAGGCGGACCTTTATGTAAAAACCGAGCGAACGCGATTGCAAAAATTGCTGGAGACAAACCTTAATGATCCTGTCGGTTTTATTCTGCCGATCCATTTTTCCATGGTGGAGAATCGTTGGATCAGCAACCGGTGGAAATTCCGCACGGAGCGCCTGATTCTGATTCCGGGTGACTCTCCCATTGGTCTGCGGCTTCCATTAGGCAGTTTGCCCAGCAATCTGGAACAAAGCCGCGAACTGTTCAGCGAGCCCAGTCATTTCAAGGAAACGGACGCTCTTCCCACCTGGAAAACCTTTCGGGATCCTGTCAAAAATAATATGAAGGTGAATCCAGACCATGCGGGACATCCCACGCCGGGCTTGATACGTACTGCGTTGTGTATGGAAGTGCGTAACGGCACATTGCATATATTTTTACCCCCACTATTTTATCTGGAGCAATTTCTTGATTTGACTGCATCCATAGAGGCCGTGGCTGGAAAGTTGAAAACTCCCGTAGTGCTTGAGGGTTACGACCCTCCAAGGGATGCGCGGTTTCAGAACTTCAAGATAACCCCCGATCCGGGGGTGCTTGAGGTGAACATCCATCCGGCGGAAAACTGGCGGGAACTGGTTGAAATACATCAGACCCTTTTCGAGGAGGCACGCCAAACTCGCCTTTCATCTGATAAATTTCTATTGGATGGTCGCCGTATTGGCACTGGTGGCGGTAATCATTTTGTCCTTGGAGGACCCAAGCCGTCTGAAAGCCCCTTTTTGCTGCGACCGGACCTTTTGCGGAGCTTGCTATCCTTTTGGCAAAATCATCCTTCTCTGTCATACCTGTTTTCATCCATTTTTATCGGCCCGACAAGTCAATCCCCCCGGATAGACGAAGCCCGGATGGATTCTCTGTACGCCCTGGAGATAGCTTTTCAGAATATTCCGGATAAGGACATGGTCCCACCCTGGTTGGTGGATCGTTTGTTTCGAAATATTTTGGTCGATATGACTGGAAACACTCACCGGACTGAAATCTGCATCGACAAATTGTACAGCCCGGAAGGCGAGAGTGGCCGGCTGGGCCTTGTAGAACTGCGCGGATTTGAAATGACACCCCATTCCAAAATGAATTTATTGCAAGCGTTATTGATTCGGGCCTGCATTGCCCAGTTCGGACGGAATCCGTATAAAGCAAGCCTCGCACGCTGGGGAACACAGCTCCACGATCGTTTCATGCTACCGCATTTTATCTGGGAAGACTTTAAAGGTGTCATCCGAGAATTGCGGGAAGGAGGTTATCCGTTTGAACTCGATTGGTTCCGTCCTTCTCTGGAGTTCCGGTTTCCAGGATATGGTTCGGTTCAGATTGGACAGATTAATCTGGAATTGCGTATGGCCCTCGAACCGTGGACCGTGTTGGGGGAAGAGATATATCAAGGAACGGTGAGCCGTTCGGTAGACGCTTCCATTGAACGGCTACAGGTGCGAGTGGAAGGGCTTAAGGAAACCCATCATGTTGTAACCTGTAACGGTCGTCGGGTCCCAATGAAACCAACTTCGGAAAGCGGTGTGTTTGTAGGTGGAGTGCGTTTCAAAGCCTGGTCGCCTCCTTCCAGCCTGCTCCCCACAGTACCGGTGCATACCCCGCTGATATTCGATATTCTTGACACGCGCTATGAGCGCTCCCTGGGAGGTTGCACCTACCATGTCAGTCATCCCGGAGGAAGAAATTACGAGACTTTTCCTGTCAACGAAAACGAAGCGGAAGGCAGGCGTTTATCACGCTTTCAACCGATGGGTCATTACAAGGAAACCATGAAGGTTCCGCCCATTGAAGAAAACTCAGATTTTCCATTTACACTGGATCTGTGCCGGAACCATTCCTGATGAGCTTGCCGTATGCTCATCTCCGGAGGTCCCTGCATGGTGAATCTTCCCGAATTCACCCCGGTCCCTTTCACAGTAAGGGAAAATACCGCAAAATATGAGGAAGTGGCTTTTGGAATGGTATATAAGATAGTGGCAAGAAGACTCCCAGAGGTTTTTTTTGTGAGAGCTTGTGATGCGAGGAATAAGACGGGAAAAAATAGTGAAAATTGACTGCTAAAATGGCATTCAGGAGGACAAGGGTTCGATCCCCCTC